>NZ_RPZY01000052.1:0-3023 GCF_008661855.1 Varibaculum sp. | reverse complement strand
TTATCTACCTGCCTTTGATATTCGGCAGAGTCTGTTGTGTTTAAGAGAACGGTATTTTGGATTGATTGTTGAATTGGGAGGGTGGTTTTGTCTGTGGAGGGCGAAAATGTTGCTAAGGCGGTGGTGGTTGGCTGAATGTGTGCCTGGAAGGTTTGGGTGTGGGGGGCGGTTTTTGTCGGTTGTCTCGCGTGGCGGGGCTGGCTCGGTAAAAGCACTCCGGGGACCCCGTGACCGGCTTCGCCGGTCAAGCCCCTCTCGTATCTTTTACCGGCCGCGCCCCTTGCCTGTCTGAAAACTGTGGGGGCGGGGGAAAGTTTGTCCTTCTGCCCAAGACTTTGGAAAACGTGGCGGCGTTTTCCGAATTCTTATGCCCACCGCACCTACTCGGATCAAACTTTCCCCCGCCCTTCTGCCAATACTCCCGTATCTTTTACCGGCCGCGCCCCTTGATGTTCCGAAATCCTATCCCTCGGCATAAAACTGCTCTCCGCACTTCCAGTACTTAAACCCATATCTTTTACCCGCCGCGCCTCTTTTGGGTGACGTTTTTACCCTCCCGGTGCGGTTGCGCCCTCCCGAGATGGGAATTGTGGTCGGAATTGGGTCGTTTTGCCCGGATTGGGAGGGTGCTTTTGTCTTGGGAGGGTGAAAATGTTGCTCAGGTGAGCGTGATTGTCTGAAAGATGTCGTGGTGTGGGGCTGGCTCGGTAAAAGCACTCCGGGATTCTGTTACCGGCTTTGTTGGGGTGTTGCGGGGAGGAGGATTTTGCCTCGCGCCCCGAAATCCGTAAAAATGCTTTCGCATGTTTACGGATTTAACGCCTTAAGAATTACAGATTTTTAGATTTGTTACCGGGTATCCGATTCTATGGAATCTTGGTGGCTAGGGTGTCTACCCCTCGGCATAAATCCTCCACCCCGCCCACTCGGACTAAACTTTCCCCTGCTTTTCCTGTTATTACTCCCATTTTTTGCCGGTCGCGCCCCTTGTGTTGTGAAATCCTGTCCTTCGGCATAAAACCGCTCCCCGCACTTCCTGTAGCTAATCAGGGAGGGCAGAAAACTAGGCGTTGATGCGAGAAATGGCAGCTAGCTTGATTTCTTTCCCAGCACGGGGCAATGCCTCAACGCGACCTGACTGAGAGTTACGGCGGAAGATAACATCCGAAACCCCTGATAGCTCAACCGCAGTAACTACTACCGGCTCCGCGAAATAACCCTCGGCAGAGGGGGCAACCCCGGCATGAGGGAGCACCGAAACCTTCGTGCCAGCAGTCAAAATTAGACCCGGCTCAACGACACAGTCATCTCCCAAAGCAATACCGAGTCCTGAATTAGCACCCAACAAACACCGTTTACCTAAGGAAATCTGTTTACCACTTTCACCAGGAATAGTGGTTTCAGTAGCGGCTCCGCCACCTATGTCGGAGCCATCACCAATGACAACTCCCTGAGCAACCCGACCCTCAATTAGACAAGCCCCCAAAGTGCCGGCATTAAAATTCACAAACCCGGCATGCATAACCGTAGTGCCCGGAGCCAAATATGCACCTAAACGGACTTTCGCGCCATCGGCAATACGTACCCCCGAGGGGATAATATAGTTCACCATCGGTGGAAACTTATCCACGCTGAGCAAGTGAATAGGATGTCCGTACTGCAAACGCATACGCATCCGGGTTTCCTCAAAGTCTTCAATCGAGCACGGGCCTTCCGTAGTCCACGCCACCGTTGGCAGACGAGCAAAAATACCATCTAGGTTGATGGTGTTCGGTTTCGCTAAACGATGCGACAGTAAATGCAGACGCAGATAAGCATCGGCAGTAGAACGGGCAGACTCATCCAAATCAATAGTTACCACGGTGACGGTACGGCTGACGCCTCGCCCCTCATCACGCCCCTCAATTTGGCTGAGTTTAGCTATTAAATCATCATCGATAGGTTGAGCTTCCTCGCCTAGATAAGGACGCGGATACCATACATCCAAGGTTTGCCCGTTTTCGCTGACGGTAGCGAGCCCTACTCCGCGTGCTTTTCGTTCATTCATAACTTAACCTTATCCTTTGGGCTTTGAATGGTAGCTTTTACCATAAATTTGGCCAAAAAATCCCAAGTTCGTTTAATAGTTTACGAGTTAATGGCAAAGAAATACCAATGATACCGTGAGGGTCGCCTTTAATTGAATCAATAAACGCTCCCCCTAAACCATCAATGGTGAATCCTCCTGCCACCTCCAAAGGCTCTTCACTTTCAGCATAGGCTCGCGCCTCCTCCTGGGAAATTTCGCTAAAGTAAAGGGTCGCTTCAGAATGCCCCTCAGCCTCTTTATCAAAACTAAAGCCGTTCTCAGTGCGAAGTAAAGAAAGTGCGCAGTGACCGGTAAACAGTATTGGGCAAGCTCCAGAAAGCTCCCTGATTTGGGAGAGGGCGCGCTCAAAAGTATGGGGTTTACCCCGCAGTTTCCCGTTCAGTAACAACATCGAGTCACACCCCACCACCACCAGGCGGTCACCGACCGAAATGCGGGAAATCGCTTGCCGGGTCGTAGCCTCAGCCGGTAAAGATTCCAAGTCAGAAATACTGGTGACAGTTAATAAATCTGCTATTTTATGGGCTTTTGAGTGCGCCAATGCCGTAACCACCTGTGAAGGGGTAGCGTCACCCAGTCGGGCGAGCACCGCGTCCTCATCAATATTGGCCGCCCAAACCAAAGGGGAAATCCCCGCCCCAGTTAGGACTTTTACGCGCGCCGAGGACGCAGAGGCTAAAAGAAGTCGATCAGTCATACTCCCTATCATAAGAAGTTGGCGCGTGCAGGGAGAGGCATAGGAGAAGGCGAGAGGGGGTGATAGGGAGAGATTGAGGGTGAACCCCGAGCGAGTGATGTAGGACGGATTTTGCGGACATTCAAAATAAAAAAGAATGTGGAGGTAACAGACAATGGCAAAATCATTATTTGAGGAACTGGGCGGCAAATACGAAAGGCAAGGGGATTATTTGATACCGTGCTTAACTGTACCCGC
>NZ_RPZY01000019.1:0-2682 GCF_008661855.1 Varibaculum sp. | reverse complement strand
GTCGAAGGCTGAGCGGGTTGCGAAGAACACAGCGCCAGCGAAGGTTGAGTCAGCCTACCCGTCAGAACTTCAGGCGGCTGGGGATACAACGTCTCAGGCGATTGTTCATATGATGCGTCTGCGCCCTTTACTTGGCCTGTTTTTGGCGTATGCGGAAGTACGGGTTTCTCGGCGTCAAATGAAGTTTTCTCGCGTTGATGCCATGGTCGAGTGTTCTCCTGTCTTTTACAAGGTTTGTCTGATCAGTGACTGGGTGTTTATCACGGTGTTGTGCCTGTTGGTTTTGGCGTTTCTTGTTGGGAACTTGTGGGAGTTGTTCGTCAACTAGACCCTGACGCTTCTTCACCTTTATTTCGATTGTTGCATCTACGGCGATGGCGTATGTGATAAGAGTGGAAATCTTTGGATTACCACTCGGGTCTTCAATCTTTGCCACCGCTTGGCGCGAGATCATGAGTTCGTCAGCAATGTCTTGTTGGCGTAGTCCGCGTTCTTTACGGATTTTGACGAGGTCGCGTGTGACTTGGCGGAGTTGTGAGTACATGTTGATGGCGTTGATCGTTCCTTCGTCGGTTACGTCAATGCCGAGTTCGTCAAAAATGTCCATGCTTCCTCCTTCTTGCACCTAGTGAGACCAGGCGCGTCCGGGTGGCCATTTGAGGAGCTTGAATTCACTATTCATAGTCCCCGGGATCCTGAGACTCCTCACCAATGTCATTAAGCGCTTGAATTGCATCCCATTCTGGGCGGTTGGTGACTTTGCGTGCGGCGAGTTTGGTGAAGTCGGGTAAGTCCTCTTCACGCGCTCGTGGGAAGTCGACAACGTCGGCGGGCTTCGAACGTTCGTCTGCTTGCTCTTCGAGCGACCGCTCCGCCTCGCGCATGACGGGAACAGGCTTGCGGGTATCGGTACCCTGTTCAGCTTGTTGTACCACGCGCCAGGCAGATAGCCCTAGAGCGCTCGCTATGGCTCTAAAATCATCCATACGCATTTCTCTTGTCCCGTCAAGGAGCCTCTTAACGGTCATATAGTTAACGCCTGATTTCTGCTCAATCTGTCGTAGCGACAGACCCAGTTGATCGCGTCGATCGGAGAGGATTTTGGCCACGCGGGCATTTAATTCCAAGGCATGGTCTCGGGCTTCCATACTGTCAGTGTATCCAAATAGTGACACGCCGTAAATAACTAACTTGACGCTGTCACCAAACAGTGACACGATAAGAACATCGCATTCGCGACATATTTTTTAATCCAGATGTCACCATATGGTGACAATAGAGAGGAAGAATGAACCTCAATGCAGAGATCCGAGCTGAATTAGGCAGGCGTCGCGTGACATATGCAGTCCTTGCAGAACTGCTGAACACATCGCGACAAAACATCCAGCGAAAGCTAACTAGCACGCGGCCTATATCCAGTACCGACTTATTCTCAATCGCTCACGTACTCAACGTCAACGCATCAGAACTGGTACGGCGCGCTGAGGAATACGAAAACAGCCAGAACGACGACACAAAAACAACCGAACTCGTGCGCCGTGCTGAAGAGTCCAACATCCCCGCAGCTTAGAAAAGTGCCCTCACCTATCAGCAGTAGGCGAGGGCGGAAAGGAACACACGATGAACGAGGTAATTCCCTTTACCTATGAGGATACCAATGTTCGCACCGTCGCAACAGAGGATGGCACCCTAAGGGCGGGGGCGGAACTCGGTTTTAATCCAGCCCATGCGCGCGTACACGTCGGTAAACAATCCGGGAATACTAATCGAAAGGTGGCTACAGCAACGATAAATAACCGAAAGAGGTATATCCCTTTTGCCGTTGAGGTATCGCCCAAGGGTCACATATTCAACGCCGGTTTCCCGCGAGAGTTGTTTGATGGATTTGCCGGCGAATGCGGCAGCGGCTTTTATCGCCGCCCCGGTCATGGCCGTGAATTTTTGGGCGGCCTCTTTTTCCTCTTCAATACTGCGCACGTCACCAGTATAGCCATTTAGCTAGTTTCAGTCACTAGGGGGCTTCAATGTATAACTTGACGGATAACCAACATGTCTACTACTGTAGCCACATGGCAATGTTAGAAAGCTATTAGGCACTATTGAGGTCTGTGGAGGGTGCGATAGCCCTATCAGGGAAAACCAAGAAAGACATCGCAATCAAAGCGGGCATTCACCCAACCACCCTGCATCGAATCCTCGCAGGGAAACGGGACATGAGCGTCAAAACCATGTTCGCAATAGCTGACGCAACAAACACCAGCCCAACCCGACTGATCGACCGAACACTATGCAGGGAGTGTCTAACCAAATGACTACTAATATTCAGACTTTTTCTAATGCCAATTTTGGCGAGGTTCGTACTCTGGAGCAGAACGGCAAGGTCTTGTTTTGCGGTAAAGACGTAGCGACTGCGCTTGGATATGAAAACCCCAGCAAAGCTATTCGAGACCATTGCAAGGGGGGGCCAATTCGTTACCCCCTTGAGACGGCAGGCGGAACCCAACAAATCCGCTTCATTACTGAAGGCGACCTATATAGGCTAATCGCTTCAAGCAAACTGCCTTCAGCGCAGAAATTCGAAGCCTGGGTATTCGACGACGTTCTCCCGTCGCTCCGCCAGCACGGTGGCTACCTCACCCCCGCGGCCACCGAGAAAGCGCTCCCCGACCCGGACTTCATCAT
>NZ_RPZY01000048.1:0-7920 GCF_008661855.1 Varibaculum sp. | reverse complement strand
TCCAAATTCTTATGCCCACCGCACCTACTCGGATCAAACTTTCCCCCGCCCTTCTGTCATTACTTCCGCTTCTCTCGCTGACCGTGCCCTTGATGTTCCGAAATCCTACCCTTCGGCATAAAACTGCACCCCGCATCTGCCTGGTTGAAACTTTCCTCCTGTTTTTCCTGTCATTACTTTCGCGTATTTACCGGTCGCGCCCTTTTTTGGTGACGTTTTGACCCTCCCGGTGCGGTTGCGCCCTCCCGAGATGGCAATTGTGCTTGAAATTGGGGCGTTTTGCCGGTATTGGGAGGGTGGTTTTGTCTTGGGAGGGTGGAAACGGCGCGCAGACCTGACTTTCCCCGCACTTGCGACTGGTCGTGCCAGTGACGTACTCGCACTTAGAACAGTAATAGCAGAGCAGACAAAACGGTCAGGATGGTGACAATGGGGTCGAAGATTTTGTTATCAATACGTCCTATCCAACGCCTCCCCAAGAGGGCTGCCCCAAGGACAAGGGGAGCTAGGCACGCAGAAAGTAGCAAAAGTTCATGGGTAATCAGACCAATTCCGGCAGAAAAGGGCAATTTAATCAGGTTGATAATAAAGAAGAACCAGGCTTGCGTTCCTAGAAAGCGGCGTACTTCGAAACGTGAGGCTAGGAAATAGAGGGATACTACCGGTCCTCCCGAATTTGCTGCCATCGTGGTGAATCCCGATAGCGAACCGTAAAAAAGGCGGGCAGGAAGGGAAGTACTCATCGCGGTAGCAAGGTCGCCTCCGCTGCGACGTGCATACCAGATTAGCCCCAAAGTAATAGCGGTCAGTATCAAGATAATTATCCCGATAGAAACTTTCATTACCTGGTTAGAAACTGTTGCCAGAAAAGCTGCGCCAATCAATACCCCGATTACTACTGGTGGAAAAAGCGCGCGCAGAACTTTCCAATCCACGTCCTTGCGGTAAGTCCAAACCGCCAGTAAGTCTCCGGTAAGCAACATCAGCAACATCAGGGCAGTGGAAGTGCGGGGCGGTATTACGGCGGCGAGGATGGCTACCGGTATGCACGCCAGACCAGGGAGAGCAGTTTTTGCGAGTCCACACAGCAAAGCGCAGATTGCCAAAATGAAGATAACTTCGGGGCTAAGAGTGGACATTACCCTCCTTTGTGCGCAGCTCGGTTAAAAACGTGGCGGGATATTTAGCTGTGACCACTTAATAAATACTGCCGGCTTCTAGGAAGGCAGTACCTTAACGTGGTAGCTGGTTTGACCAAGAAAAGCCAAAAAGTTCTATTGTTGGCACATTTTTATAGTAGCGCTAATTAACTGTTTAGTGTTCTTCGGGTTGCCAAAAAACAGCTATTTTTAGTGCTTAACCCGCTATATCTCTAGCTTCTTTCATGGTTGCAGTCGCCAGGAATAGATTATTTGTTAAAATGTATAGACAAACATCTAAAATTGTTTCATACTGGAACTAATTGACTAATTGGCAGGGTCGGCAATTAAGCCAAAGCCTCCCGGTAAAAAGGTGTCACCCTAAAGCTAGCAAAGGAGCAGAAAATGACGATTCCCGAGACGATGAAAGCCGCAGTTCTCCGCGACATTGACAAGGGACTGGAAGTGAATGAGATTCGCACTCCCCACCCCCGAGCTGGCGAGGTACTTATCAAAGTTGCTGCTTGTGGGCTTTGCCATTCCGACCTACACGTAATCGGGGGAGCTATTGATTTCCCTAAGCCCTGCGTCCTCGGACATGAAGTTGCCGGACAAATCGTGGAGCTAGGTGAAGGCAATGAACATACCGGTCTGAAAATAGGTCAGTATGTTTCCGGAGCTTTTCTCATGCCCTGTGGTCAATGCGAAGCCTGCGCATCAGGGCGTGATGACCTGTGCGCACCTTTCTTTGAGCTAAATCGTTTACAAGGAAAACTCTATGATGGGGCTACTCGCCTGGCTGACCTAGATGGTAGGGAAATCGCAATGTATTCCATGGGGGGATTGGCTGAATATGCAGTTGTACCTGCTACTTCCGTGGCTGTTGTGCCGGAAAGTATGGATTTGGTTTCCTCGGCAATTATCGGGTGTGCGGCTTTGACTGCCTATGGGGCGGTACGACGCGGCGCTGACCTGCGTTTTGGAGAATCGGTGGCAGTAGTTGCAACCGGGGGAGTAGGTTCAAACATTATCCAGATTGCCAAGGCTTTTGGAGCTAGCCAAATTGTGGCAATAGATGTATCCGATGACAAGCTCGCCAGCGCTAAAGAACTGGGAGCTACCGAGGTGATTAACTCACTAACGTCTAATGCGCGAGAAGAAGTATTGAAGATTACCGGAGGGCGGGGCGTTGATGTGGCCTTCGAAGCGCTCGGTCGTCCCGAAACTTGGAATACTGCCTTGGATGTAATTAAAGACGGAGGGCGTATGGTTCCGATTGGGCTGGGCGCAGGCGTACAAACTGCCCAGGTAGAAATCAATCGCCTGGTGCGCCGCTCGCAGCGTATCTTGGGATCTTATGGAGCCCGTACCCGCCAGGATTTGCCGGAAGTAATTCGTATGGCTGCTAAGGGTTTGATTAGTTATCAAAAAATTGTTACCAAGCGAGTTCCCTTAAATGAAGCAAACGCGACCTATAAATTGCTTTCTCAGGGCAAAATACAAGGTCGCGCGGTTGTTGATATGTCGCTGTAGCTTATTTGTCTTGTAGACCAAAATAGATGGTGGACCAGCCAAGAGCGAAACCGCTGGCGGCGGTTAGTAGTCCGCCTAAGATGGTGGTGATGGTAAACCCAGCAAATACTCCAACCAGGGAAACTGCTACTCCAAAAATCATTAAGGCGACAAAGGAAATGGTGGCAACCATCTTTGGGTCTTCGAGACGAGTGGAGGCTCTAGAGATTGAGGGGGCAAGTACGCTAGCCATTTTTATTCTCTCTTTCTGTTATCGCGATTCGAGAAGTTTCTGAAACTTCCCTCTTCGTGGAAACGTTTACATGAATACTATAGAAAGCTTGATTTCATGTAGTCAATACGAGGGCGTGAAAAATTAGAATCCCGGGTTAGGGGCTGGGTTCAAGGTGGCTAAAACTCCTGGTAGAAGGGGTGTAATTTAGATTAAAACCATTTTTATGAAAACGGTTACATGTACCCATTTTGTACGGGGAACAACTAAAACTCGCGCCTTCCACGCCGTTTCTTAGGTGGTCAAAACCCGAGAGTGCGCCCTCGAAAAAGAGTAGAAACTGCAAAGGATAAGCGGGGGAAATCTAGGGTCATAGTGCGCCCTCGAAAATAGACCCGCTCGTCCTTAAAAACTGGCTCAACCAGCAGGGGTACACTAGGGTGCTCTTTAGGAGCAAGCAAAATCGCAAGCTGATAAAGGCTCGACGGTGCAATGCTGACAAAACCTCTAAAATAGCTACTTGAGTGCTAATATCCCCATTGATACCAGTAAAGCCGGGCGAGAGAAAGGCGCACAGTGAACCAGATAAAAGCCATGATTTTTGATTTAGACGGAACGCTCTCGCCCTCAAAACAGGGAATGCAGCCCGAAATGGCAAAAACATTCGCCCAGCTAACCCACGTCCTCCCTACCGGGGTAATCAGTGGGGGCTCGTTTGAACAGTTTTCACGGCAACTGCTAACCAGTGTTGAACCCCTAAACTATGAACCGCAAAATTTGCACCTAATGCCAACTTGTGGAACCCGCTATTACCTGTTTGAAAACGGTGATTGGTGTACCCAATATCTGCTCGAAATGTCGCCCGAACTGGTCGATAAAGCGACAAAAGTGATAGAAGAAGTGGCGCGCTCCTTAGGGTACTGGTGTGAAAATCCAGTCGGTGAAATTATCGAAAACCGTGGTTCTCAGCTGACGTATTCAGCTCTCGGGCAGCAAGCTCACCGGGAAGAAAAGGACGCGTGGGATCGCGAGGGGGTAAAACGGGCAGAAATCGCGTCCCAGGTGGGAGCGCGTTTGCCGGAATTAACTGTGCTTTCTGGTGGGTCTACCTCGGTTGATGTAACTATGCGGGGGGTTGATAAAGCCTATGGGATTGAAAAGTTTTTGGAACAAACTGCCCTTCAACCTGGGGAAGTCTTGTTTGTAGGCGATAGGCTCGACCCGGATGGTAATGACTATCCTGCGGTGCGTACCGGAGTGCAGACCCGCGCAACTTCCGGTCCAAAGCAGACCCAAGAAATAATCGAACAGGTGCTTTCCGCGCTGGAGGGCGCTGGTAGTCGCGTATAGAGCTAAGTATTGGCGACGTGCGTGTTGCGCAAGGAGTGCGCGAGAGGAGCGCGCCCAATTTATAGTTGCGCAGAGGCTCTAGATGCGAATAGCAGTCAGTGCCCGGCAATAATGCATTATAATCAGGCACTGACCGATAGCGGTCTAGGCTGCTAGCAATTAACGCGAATGGGACGGTTATTGACAACGTGTCGGCGGATAGCAACCCCAGATACAAACATTGCCGCAGCGATTAAGAGCGAAACCACTCCGACACTACCGGTGCTAGCTAGAGCATTTTTACCGGTTTGCCCATTTCTCTTTGGTTGAGAAATAGTTTCTGCCCTGTGCGAAGTAACCGGCTTGGCGGAAGGTTTTACGCTTCGAGCTGTATTATCCGCTAACTGACTGTGAGCTTTGTCTTTAGGCTCTGAAGTTGGGCTGGCACCGCTTGAGGAGGAAGTTTTTGCCGGGGTGGCGACATTCTTCCCGTTAGTGCTGGGTGCGGTTTCGGGTGCCGCCTCTTTTTGGCTGCCTACTTTAGCGGTTGATACCGCAGGGCTGCTCGCGGGCTTGGAGTCTTGCTGGGGTGAGGACGTGGCTCTGCCTGCGTTAGCAGCCGGTTTAGTGGTAGTGGAATCTTTGCTATTTATTGCCGGAGTGGCGTTGGTATGCCCGGTAGAAGTCTTGGGGTTGGACTTACTTGCGTTTTGCGCCGGTTTCTGGTTCTTTCCTGAGGGCGCAGGGTTGGGTTTAACGGGCTTGTTTTTTTGTTCAGCCTCAGCCTGAGCCTTGGTGTTACTGCTGGTTCCAGTGTTTCCTCCCGCTGGGACATCAACTTTGTTTTTCGCAGGGGTGGTGGGGGCACTTCCGCGAGGGTCTCCAAACCAGCGCTTATAGGTGTTGAAAAAGTTATAGTTTCCGTAAGCAGAGCATGAATCAGGGTTACCGGACAGAAGAGCCTGGTTGGGTTGGTAGGGAGTGTAGTTGTAGAGGCTAGCGGTTGCAGCGTTTTCGATTTTCACTTTGGTTGATCCGCAGTCGGAGTTGGGGGAGAACTGGATTGTAGCGTTTTTACCAGCGCGGAAAGTGTAGTTTTTGGGCAGTGCCCGGTATCTTTGGAACTGCCTGGCTGCTCGGTAGAGCTGGTTTTGTACCCCATAATAAAGCGCATCGCAGGGGCCTGTATCTGGGCAACCATAACCGAGGAGCTTATTTTGGGTAGTTTTGGTTAGGTTTTTGGTGACTCCCGATTGTTCTTTTTGAATAGTAACTAAAAGGACTTTGGGGTTAATCTTGCAGGATTTAGCTACCTTATAGATTATTTGTGAAACTGGCTCGTTCTTTGCGCCTTGGTAACTTTGGCAGTATTTGTCAGCTGCGTAGCTACGAGTATCAAAGCGCAAATTCTTTAGGCAGCCATTCCCTTTGCAATTTGCTCCTTGTATCTGAAGGAATTTTTGAATCTCGGCTTGAGTCATGCTGGGGGAGGACTGATACATATTGGCATCAGAAATAATATTTCCGGGGCGAAAACCGGACTCGCCAAAGGCGGCTGACAGTGGTATCAGCGTGATTGCCATTGCGAAGATAAGGATGCCAGCTGTTATTTTATAGATTTTTTTCTTACTAACCATCGGGAACCAACTTGTTTTAGAAGTTACTGGTGTTACAGAAGTTTCAATTGTGATTAAAGTATATTTTGAGGGTTTTGTCCAGTTTTTCCAAAAATCTTGAACTTTTAAGCTTGGTGATGCTCTAGAAACCTAAAATGCTGGATATTATCCCCAGAGCGTCGGTATCCCCAGATAGAGAAAACTACGCAGTTTCCACAATTAGTTTTTAGGATCTAGCGCGATAGATTTCCAAATGGGAATCTTCCCCTATGGATACACAAACAAAGCCCCCAAACAACTTGGGCAACCCAGAAAACAAAGCAAAAATCCCGTCTCGAATCAGCGCAAAACGACACCGTTATCGCCGATATCGGAAAACCGTGAGCTTGACTGCTGTAGCAGCGCTATTAACTATGCTCTCAGCAGCCATTATAGTCACCGGAGAATCCCCCTCGCAGGCAGCAGATCTCGGAGCCGTATGGATAAACTACGGGAACTCGAAAATGCAGCTAAATGCCCGCAAATCAACAGATGGAACCAAAGTTGCGGTGTGTGCTACTGACAGGCAAATCAACTCTCCGCGCGGAAAATGGGTCAGCTATCAAGGGCGTCGAGCAGTTAGTGCTGGTAGCGAATATCGCTCCAATGCGGCAACATTTGAAATCAGCGCTAAGAAAAAGGGTGCAACCACAGTTTTTGCGGCAGAAAAACAGTATCAGGTCGCCTATCTGGCAGGCCAGCTTCGAGGTGCAATAGAAAAAGGAGAAAAAGAACTCGGGGCAACCGTATATGCTATCCATTCCCTATCTGGCAGGCTGATGTCCCAGCAAACTCAATCTGCCGAGATTAAAAGTCGAGCTAACGAGCTATTGTCACAGGCAAAATCCTATGCAGGACCTTACAAGCTAGGAGGGGCAGAAATAAAACTATCGACCGGATCAACTGAAGGAACACTCAAGTTGCCCATAGTGCAAAGCTCAGCGGGAAACGCTATCTCAAACCTAAATGAAACGGTAACCCTATCTGGTCCCGCCCGCTTCAAAGGAACAAAAAACGCTAATACTATTAGCGTCCTCTCCGCGAATGCCCTCAAAGAACTTCCCATAGAAGTGACTGGTCCGGGAAAAGTTGATGCTCAAATAAACGTGCGAGGACTGCCTCCAACAACCTTTGAAATCTGGGAGCATCAGCGTTGGCAAGATTTACTCATAGCCGGTCCGTTGTCTGCTCTTAGCGGTAACACTTCTATAACGGCTGAACCTCGCCAGTTCTTTAGAGTAAAAACCCAAACCCAGGCAGAAATACACAAACAAAACCAGGGTAACCAGCTTATAGATAAAATCACGGTTAAAGCGGAAGGGCAGTGGGGTAAAAACACTGGTAAACAGACATGGCAAACTGTAAAAATTGATTTGTCGCTATATGGTCCCTTTAGTGAAGCACAAGGGCCTGGGCAAATTCCTGCAGATGCTAAACCAGTAAAGACCTGGCAAATACCTGCCACCCCCGCCAGCCTCGAAGAAGCGGAAAACGGGGTCGCCATCTCTAATGAAAAAGACCCATACCTGGTTGAAAAGCCAGGATTCTATACCTTTGTAGCAGCCGCGCATCGCGCCCTACAACCAGCAGACACCTATTTGAAAGACGACTATGTGCCCGCTTTCTTTGAAGAATCCGAGACTCAGATAGTGCCCTTCACCCCAACAGTGAAAACTCAGGCAAAAGTAGTAATAGATAAAGAGTCGAAGATACTAACCGACCAGGTAGAACTCAAAGGTTTTCCAGACAATCATCCCGAATTTACCGGTAAAGGCAAATGGAAAGCAGATGAAAAAACAGTGCGAAATGATCTGTACTGCCTACCGCAACCAATTAAAAATATGGACGCAAATAAGCGAAAACCTCTCGCTCAAATCGAACTGCCTGCCAAGAACGGAACCTATACCGTGGACAAAGATAAAAAAGGTAAACCTCTCAGCTTAAACGAGTTTCCCTGCAAAGATACCTACGTATTCGTTACTTCCTATGCCGGGGATTCGCGTACACAAGCTATGCGCAGTTCAGAGACTGAAACCAGTGAACAGTACCAGGT
>NZ_RPZY01000011.1:0-2745 GCF_008661855.1 Varibaculum sp. | reverse complement strand
GTTTTTCCATGGCTTCTTTTCGTAAAGAGGACGAATCAAGGGAATTTTCCTCCTGTCCTCTAAACCTGGAGGAGTGTTCGTTGGCGTTAGCGTTCATTGTCTACCATTGGGGCTATTTGGAAACTGGGGTTTATTACGCATAACCCGCTAGCGCGAGAAATCACCATTCCCTGCACTGCCAGCCGAATGCCCGGTTTGATTCCCGGAACATTTTTTCGACCAAGCCAAACCACTTCTATCGAACCGGTACCGTCAAACAAGGTGGCTGTAAAAGAGCCGGACGCGGCAGAGGTAGGGTAGGTAACTGACCGCAACACTCCATACAGGCGGGCCTGTTGGCGTTCGCGAACATCACTAACTTTAGAGGAGACCTCCCAGTCAGCGTTTTCCCGAGCGTTTTCCATTTCCCCCACACTCACTGTTGCTCTGCTTCCTCACCGGATTTTAACTGGTCAGCTACTTCCGGAGGGAGTTCAATTGGCAACAGTTCGCCGGGTACTTTGGCCTGGTCACCCCTTACTACTTCCATGCCGTGCAGGACTTCTAGGAGGCCTGCACGAGCATTTTCGTCCTCCGCCGCCTGACCGCGCACAATCACCCGCAAAAACCAGCGGTCGCCCTCAATCCCCCACAGCAGCAGTGGAAATGCACCCTCGCCACTAGATTTTCCACCCGGGATTGGCCGAGCCAATATCGCTTCCCCGAAAGGACCGGGCAGCGGAAAAATCTGGTATTCCTGCGTTTTCAGCTGCTCGACAAGCTCTTCGCGAATCTCATCCCAAAGCCCCCCAGAACGTTGCATCGCGAAAGGAGAAAGCTGCATTTGGGCGGCAGCGGACACTATCTCTATCGCCAAGATATTGCCGTGCGCATCTTGCACCGGAAACACTTGCAATCCCGTAATTAGCGGAATTCTGAGAGCACCCAAGTCTAGAAACTGGCTTCCCTGCGGAGATTCACCGTCAGAATAGGGTCCTAAAGCCTCGGTAGACTCCGGCGCTAAGTCGCAGGGCGCATCTAAGCTAGGATCCCCTCCCTCAGCTGGAAGAGTTTCCGGCAACTGTTCCTCAGCTATCGTCTGATCTGCACTGTCTATGGCAGCAGCGCCCTCAGTACCCTCACTTTCCTGAGTGACCCGCTGGCGGTGACGAGAAGAAAAGAATCTCATCGGCACAGTTTATTCGGCGCAGTCACGGCAAACCGGTTTGCCGTCTTCGGCCCCCGCCAGACGGGAACGGTGCTGAACTAGGAAGCAGACCGAACAGGTAAACTCGTCATCTTGTGCCGGAATAACCTGGACAGATAACTCTTCACCAGACAAATCCGCGCCGGGCAGCTCAAAATCTTCTGCCGCCGCATTTTCGTCCTCATCAACCTCAGAGGAACCAGAGGCTTCCGCTCGGCGAGCTTTCAGCTCTTCCAGGGAATCTTGTTCCTCTTCTTCTTCATTTTTACGGGGGGCGTCATAATCTGTTGCCATGGCTCTTCCCTTCTAAAAGCAGTATTTAAATCTAGAGTTAAGAAAACAATAGACGCGGGGATATTAACACTTCAAATCATAAAATGCTAGATACGACAGACACACCGCGTGTAATAGGCAATTTTTCCCGCATACATGGCAGTCTCTAAGCAGGGGAATGGGAGGAACATGAAAGACCTAGAGCTGCTCGGGCTACACCCAGACGGAAACCAGCTAATTCTTAATGATGGTGACGGTGAGCGTTATGCCATTGCGATTACCCAACAGCTACGTGACGCGGTACGAGTCACGAGACCCAATTTAGAGGCGGTGCCCCAAAACCCACAAAAAGTGGTTTCACCTCGAAAAATCCAGTCTTTAATCCGGGCAGGCAGCACCATTAACGAAGTAGCAGCCAAGTTTGATATTCCCGAAGAAAAAGTTCGTCGCTACGCCACCGCGATTTTAGCTGAGCGTTCTCACGCGGCGAGCCTGGCTCGCTCCTGTCAGGTAGGTGGGGAATCAGATTCCCCACAGCTAGGAGAACTGGTGATTGATCGCCTAGCTGCCCGCGGGGTAGCTGCAGATTCTTTACGCTGGGACGCGGTACGGGACGGGAAAGGGCCTTGGGAAATTATTTTAACTTTCACCCAAGAAGCGAGAGAGCTGTCTGCACGCTGGCATATGGAAGCTGGTTCTTCTAGCGTTAATGCTATCGACCAGGAAGCAATTTGGCTCACTGAGACTTCCCGACCGGCATCGAAAGTTTCCAGTTTTGAAGAATTCTTCCCGGTTTCATCCCCCCAACCCGCTCCCCCTAGCGAACCTGACACCGGCACAGACGCCCTCTTAGATGCGCTTTCGGCCGCGCGAGGAAAACGAGACGCTTCCCCTAACCTCCCGATAGAGGACGAGGACGATTTTGAAGATGTTTCTATCGCAGAACCAACCGGGGCAGATGGTAGCGCCGACCCTAAAGAAGCCGCAGAAATAGTCTCCTTACATGGAATGCGACCTGGCAGCGGGCAAATCGACAAACAGAATCCTCAAACCGGAACAAACAGCTCCCGCAGTATTTTCAGCCCGCCAGATTCTTCGGAATCAGCCCCAGAGCCACTAAAGGGGCAAGGCTCCCCTGCCTCTACCCCCAACCCTATAGACCGCCGTGAACAGGTATGGGATCGAGAAAAACCAACCTTTGTAGGCACGCTTTCCGAAACGGAAGCTTTGAACCTGGATTTGACCAGGCGTAGCCCGGCAGGTTTATCCGGGGGCGAAAGCGGCAC
>NZ_RPZY01000058.1:0-22525 GCF_008661855.1 Varibaculum sp. | reverse complement strand
GCGTGAGTGCGGCGTTGATGAAGCGACCATTGAGCAGATACGCATGGCGGACAGGGCAGACTTCAATTCCAACAGGCGGTTTTACCGATGGACGAATGAGGGTGAACCCGGAGGGAGAGTGGAAGCGCCACGGGAGGGAAAAGACGGAAACAAAAAAGCAAGCCTCCTCTGAGCGGCAAAAGCAAAAGCACAGGAAAAGTTCCGAAAATAAAACAAATTCTCCCACTACGAAGACCGAAACGTCAGAAAAACTACGGAACACAGAAAAGACTTTCAAATAAAGTTACCGAAATACCGCGTCTGTTAGGAAAAGTGAGGTCGTTCACCTTAAGGTTGAAGAGTGAGTGATTTCATGTCAGCTGCCCACCTCGCGCGAAATACCGTGATGCGTCCGGTATGGAAACTTATAGGGGGAGCACCCACTATGACCATGCGGGAAATGGCAGAACAATTAGGGGTAGAAATTGAAGTAGTTGATCGATTTTGGACTTCCTGCGGTTTCCCTAAAGCTGACCCCGACACCTATATGTTCACCGAGCAAGATGCGCAAGCAATTAAAGAATGGAATCAAGAAGTCGGGGAGGGGGCACTCGCCCGCAATACGGTAACTTCTCTGCTACGCGCGCAATCATATATGGCCGATCGCCTGGTGTTGTGGCAACTAGAAGCAATCGTGGCTGACTTTCAGGAACGAATGCAACTGGACGATACCTCTGCCCGTTTAGTCGTCTTGGACGAGATTGACCAATATATAGAGCTGCTGCAATCCCAACTGGGATATGCCTGGCGCCGGCAAATGGCATACCTTTTGCTCAACACCAACCGAGAAGTTGAAATGCGCGACGCGAAAGCCGCGGTATCTGATTCCTATCCTCTCGATCGTTGCATGGGATTCGTGGATATGGTTGCCTATACACGTCGCTCCTCAACTATGAGCGGAGCGGCGCTCGCGGATTTAGTGCAAAGTTTTGAAATGGCTTGTCGGGACGTGATAACCACTCGGGGAGGACGAGTGGTCAAGACCTTAGGGGATGCCGTCCTGTTTGTCGCTGACGATTTGCTAGTTGCCGCCGATATTGTGTGTGCCATGGTTGATTTCTTGAACTCTCGCCCCGAGATTTTGCCGGTGCGTGCTTCCCTGGTGCATGGGCGGGTGGTTTCGCGTTCTGGAGATATTTTTGGTCCCCCAGTTAATCTGGCTTCGCGCCTGGTAGATATTGCTCCTCGCGGGCAAATCTTAATGGATGCTACCTCGGCGAACCAGCTTCGCGAACTGGACAGAGAGGGACTGTTTACAGTCAAACAGGCAGAGACTGCCGACTTGCAGGGATTGGGGGAAGTGGAAGCTTGGCAGCTTACTCGCGGTAAAACTGATGGTGCTTCCAAACCTTTGATTCGTCGTACTATCTTAGAGATACTTCCAACGGTGGCAAAGGAATAGTAAAGCTAATATAAATCTGAGCCGCTAGCGCTAAAGAATTGTTTAGATTACCATGGAAATATGACTACAGTTTTACTTGTTGAAGATGATCCCGCAATCTCCGAACCATTGGCGCGCGCCCTAGGGCGTGAGGGATACGAAGTGCGTTCCCACGGTACCGGTAGGGGAGCTCTCGGCGACATTATCGGTGCTGATTTAGTGGTTTTAGACCTAGGGTTACCGGATATTGACGGTCTAGACGTAGCTCGGGAGATTCGTTCCCAAGGGTCGTCTCTGCCGATTCTGGTGCTCACCGCGCGCACCGATGAGGTCGATATGGTAGTCGGGCTAGACGCGGGAGCAGACGACTATGTAACCAAGCCTTTCCGCCTAGCGGAACTGTTAGCCCGGGTGCGCGCCCTTTTGCGCCGTGCCGGTAGTGACTTTCAAGATGACACCCTCGAAGCACAAGACATAAAAATTGATGTCTCTGCCCATCGAGCTTTTCAAGATGGGCGAGAATTGCAGCTGACCGCTAAAGAATTCGATTTACTGCGGATATTGATTAAAGAAGCTGGTAACGTGGTTTCCCGCCAAGTAATTATGCAAGAGGTGTGGGGGTCGGATCCCGCTGGCTCTACCAAGACCTTAGATATGCATATATCCTGGTTGCGGCGCAAACTTGGCGACGATGCTGCCTATCCCTATTACATTTCCACGGTGCGAGGGATGGGTTTCCGTTTCGAGACTGAACGAAAGTAGCCAGCGATGCGCCGCCGCGCGTTGTTAATGGTTTTCCAATCCGTCCTGGTATCCCTGACTCTACTCGGACTTCCCCTGGCGGTATTGGCTCCCTCCTATGTGTGGCAGTCGGCTCAAAGTGCTCAAAACGGTCAGGTCGCTACGTTGTCGCGTTATCTCGACCAGATTGGGGCGCATGACCTAGAGCGGGTGCGCCAAGCGGTATCCCAATGGCAAAAGGTGAATGTTCCCGAATCCCAAATCACCATTGACCAGCGAGAAAAACGAATATATGACTCTGGTGCTATCGCTAACAGGTGGAAACTACAATCCCATACCCGCAGTGCAGGCGGTCTGTATATCACTATCCGCTCCTCCGCTGTTCCAGTAATCTGGTCCTCCATCGGAGCCGTCTGTGCAGTTCTAATCTGCGCAGCAGTGGCGCTCGGGGCAGGTACTGCTTTTGCGTTCCGGGGCTCTAGACGCTTGGCAGCGCCCCTAATCTATTTGTCTGCACAGGCAGAACAAGTAGGCTCAGGGGCAGTTCAAGCCCGGATTGAACCCACAGGGATTGAAGAAATTGACCTGGTTAGCGAGGAGCTTTCCCGCTCAGGAGAACGCATTATCGGCAGAATCGCGAAAGAACGTCAGTTCGCTTCCGATGTCACCCACCAGCTGCGCACCCCGCTAACCGCGCTGTCAATGCGGATTGAAGAAATCGAGTATTTAACCGACAATGAGGAAGTAAAACACGAAGCCGAAGCCTGTCTAGAGCAAATAGAACGGATAACTCAAGTAGTTGGGGACTTGAAAGAACGTGCCCGACAAGCTACCCATGGCAATACTCAAGCCGTAAAAATAGAGGATATTTTCCGTCAGCAAAAGGACGAATGGGCAGGTCAATTCGCGGCAAAAGGACGCGAAATTCTGTTTATTAACCAGGTGAGTGACCGCTTACCCCTAGCCACGCCCTCCTCACTTTCGCAAGCGATAGCCACATTAGTAGAAAACTCCCTCAAATATGGGGCAGGTACAGTTACGGTTTCGACCCGCAAAGGAGTGTCAAAACGCTCGATTTTCGTAGAAGTTACTGACGAGGGCGAGGGCGTGAGCGAAGAAATAGCTCCCGATATTTTCCGGCGGGGAGTTAGCGGTCATGGCTCTAGCGGAATCGGTCTGGCGCTCGCAAAAGACCTGATAGAAGCGGATGGGGGGCGGATTGAGCTAACTAGCCGTAAACCGGTGATGTTCACGATTTCACTATCGGCAGTTTCAGAATCCATGTCCCCAGACCGTCTGCTCCCAGAAGGCGGTCTGGTAGTAGTGGGACGGCGGCACGGACGGCATTAAGGTAGCTAGCGCCTTTGGGTTCTTATTCAGAATCCATGAACCCGGCCGGATCCACAGGTGCCGTCAGTGGCATAGGTAGCACCACCTGTTCATCAGGACGTGCCGCTAGTTGGGTGCGAATATAATCTTTGACGGCTTTGCGGGTATGGACATGATGTCCAGCTTTTTCTGACATAAACCAGCGATGTTCTAACACTTCGTGGAAAATCTGGGCAGGCTGAAGTTTTGCTTGCAAATCATCGGGAATCGCGCTGATAGTGGGCAGATAAATCCGATCCATCCAGGTGTTCGCCACCAGACGCAGCGGGGTTTTCTCAAGTTTTTTGCGACGCTGATAAGTCAAAATGTCGGTATAAATGCGTTTTGCCTGTTCCTCTTGAACTTCCAAACCAGTTAAATCTTTTACGCGACGCTGAAAATGCCCCGCCTCGACCACGCGGGGTTGGAAACGAAGAAAATCGCCGTCCTCGTCAGATTCAATATCAACCTGACCGATATCGAAACCCAGCTGCCCAAGTCTTTCCGCCCTCGCCCCAACCCGCCAAATCTCATCGGCGGGAATACGCTCAGAACCGGTTAAATCATTCCATAAATCCTGGTAGCGCTGCTCTAGATAATCGCCGATTGCGGTAACGTCAATATCGGCGTTTACCAGACCCCCGGCCTGCAAATCCATCAATTCTCCGATGATATTCATTGCACCCAAGGAAACATCGTATTCGCGAGACCGGTCGGACAGATTATCGTAAAAGCGTCCCGTTTCCGCGTCTACCAGGTAAGCGGCATAGATACCCGCGTCCCGACGGAACAAAGTGTTAGACAAAGATACGTCCCCCCAATAAAAACCATTCAAATGGAGACGTACCAGCAAAACTACTAGAGAATCCAGAACCCGTTCCAAGTTATCCCTAGATAAATGCTTCGATAATAATACCCGGTAGGGGAGAGAGTATTGCAGGTGATGGGTGATTAAGGCGGCGGAAAGCTCTTCGCCATTCTCCTCAACCCTCCCGGCAACCACGGCGGCAACACTAACGGAAGGGAGTTCTTTTTGGTGCAGCTCCCGCAACATCTGGTATTCGTGAAGCGCGTCCTCTTCCGGTATCTCTTTTACCGCGAAAATCGCCCCGCCAGCCTTAATGAAACGCACCACGTGACGAGAAATACCGCGTGGAAGCGCAGCCAATAAGTCGTTAGGCCAGTCCTTTAATGGTAGTGACCAGGGCAGAGAGGGAATCAGAGAATAAAAAGAAGAGGTTCCCGAGGTTGTGACTCGCAGTTTTTGTTTACCTGGCATATTTCCTCCTCTTACCTAACACCGGACAATTGTTTCACAAGTGGTTGGGTAAGTGCGAACGTGGTTAGCTAAACTCGATTTAGGAACATTACGAAACAGGTGGGGAAAGCGTGGTCGAGCAGCAAATAGGCGGATACCAGGTTCTTGAAACCCTGGGGGCAGGGGGAATGGCTTCGGTCTATAAAGCCCAATCTGCCGATGGTCGCCTGGTTGCTTTAAAGTTCCTGCATCCGCAGATAGCTAATGATCCCACTGCCAGAAAACGCCTGGAGCGGGAAGCAGACGCGATTAACCGGGTCAGCTCCTCCGGAGTGGCAAAAGTTATTGAAGTAAATATCGATGGCGATACGCCCTATGTGGCAATGGAGCTGATTAAAGGGGTAACTCTGGCCGAGGACGTAATTAAGCATGGTACTTGGGACTTACCGGATTTGATTGACTTGGCAAAATGGTTGGCACGGATTTTACGGGAACTGCACAGTGCCGGGGTTTTGCACCGGGATATAAAGCCGGCAAATATTATGATTGCGGCACAAGGACCGGTGCTTATCGATTTCGGAATCTCCCAAACTGTTGGTGAAGAACGGCTAACCGCTACCGGTTTGGTTACCGGGACTCCGGGATATATTTCTCCACAGCTGATTCACGGTGAAAATGCCCAGGAGCAAGATGACTGGTGGGCATGGTTATGCGTGTTGCTCTATTGCGCAAGTGGGCATCCTCCTTTCGGGTCTGGACCTATTGAAGCAGTCCTAGGGCGAGTCGGTGCGGGTTGCCCAGATTTGTCGGGGATTCCGGGGCAGCTAGCAACCGTGTTTGCTGCCGGTTTTCAAGTAGATCCCGCCCTTCGTCCTTGCCCGCAGCAACTAATAGCGGCTTTTGAGGCGGTTAATAAAGGGGAAAATCCTACGTCCTATCTGCCAGTTACCTCCCCGGATTCGGTGGTGCTAGATAGCAACGATTCCGGTTTTGCTAACAACGCGGCTCTCCCTGGGGAGGAGCTCCTTGGGGAGGAGGCGGCGACTGCGCTTAGTGCTCCTGGCGGTGGCGCAGCGGTGGCAGGCAGGCAAAGCGTACTTCCCCCCAGTTACGCTCCGCGGAATAATCAACCGGTAAATGGGGTGGCTCTCGCTACAACCGCAGCTTTGTTAGATGAAAATAATGGGGACTATCCTGCTCCGCCTGCCAATAGTGGGGGACAATTACGGGGAAGGAACGAGGGCGAGCAGGTAAATCCAATAGGGGCAGGTCTAGGGGCGGATTTTCGGGCTCAAGGTCAAGATTCGCATTTACCTACTTTTGGGGACAGTCAAAGCGTAGCCGGGAATCTTTCTGGTTCAGCCGAGTGGCAACCCCGTTATATCCCCCACAAATTACCTCTAGCCTGGTTGTCCTGTGTGCTATTGATGCTGGCGTTATGCCTGGGGGCAGGGGCAGTAGCTTTGAACCCAAACTCCTTGGTCAGAGGGTTAAATTCTTACAGTTACGCCGTGGTTTTGATGGTCGCAGTAGGAGTTTTCTGCCTATTTGGAGTGTTCAGGGCGCGTTTGCGTGATGCGCAATTAGTTTCCGGGCTGCTTAAACCCCCGCGTGCAGCCCTTAAAACCCAACCCGTCCTCACTCCCTTAATAGGGGCAGCGCTAACTACCGTCATGGTGGGAGTAGGAGTGGCCTTGATAGGACAGTATGGGTCTCAGCCACTTATCGAGGTTGCCAACTCGGTGCTACCGGCGGGAATACGAGAGATGCCCGACGTGCAGCGCCTCTGGTTATATTTAACGTATTCCCTGTTCACGGCAATCGTAGCGCTGTGTTCGCGGGCGTTTAGGGTAGGCTTCGGCAGTGCTATGCGAATGTTTAGCGGCCCGGTTAGCCGCGTGTTTTGGTTATTAGTAACGGTAGGGGCGGCAGCCACGGCGCAATATATGGTGGTAAATGGAAACTGGTAAGCGAGGAGTGGGGCGAGCGGATACCCAGATAAGCCTAGTGGCATCACTTGGCTGGGAGGAGGGCGCGTCCTCGTCTATGCTTGAAACAATAAACCAGGAAAAATGCGGAGAAAACGATGACACAGAAAAAAGGAAAAATCCAAGCTGGGAAAGCTAAAAATTCGGCTCAGAACCAGAAAGCCCGGCAAGAAAAGCTCTGGAAACAAGTAGAGGCGCAACGCGAAGCCGCGCGGCGCAAACAGACAATGAAACGCGCACTGATTGCGCTGGTGGTGCTAGTAGTAGTGGCGGCGGTCGCCCTCGCCGGATACCTGATTGCACAGAGCGGAAATAACCAAGCGGCAGAAGCGCAGAACGGTAGCGGCGCAGTCATTTCCGGTCAGAGTCCAGAAAAAATAGCTGCCCTGTCGGGTAAAGAAGCAGTTGAGGCTGCCCAAGGGATTTTAGTTAGTGATAAGGGTGTGTATAAGGCAAAGACAGGCGTGCCCACGGTTGAAATGTGGTACTCCTATGCTTGCCCGGCCTGCTTAAATGTAGAAAAGCAAAACGGTAAAGAAATTTTGAAACTGGCTAAAGATGGGAAAATCAATCTGGTTTTACATACAGTGGTTACTCACGCGATTCCTTGGACAGTGATTGCGGGAGAGGCGGCGATGCAGGTTGGTGCCGAGCAGCCTGATAAACTGTTGGATTTCCATGAAAAGCTAATGGCAGTTGCCTGGGAAACCATGTTTGCTAAAGGCGAGGAGCAAGGCTGGAAAGACCAAGGTCAAAACACAATTATGGCTGATGCCGGGCAATCTTTGGCGAAAATCAAAGAAATTGCTAAGCAACTGGGAATCAAAGATGAAGTGATAGCCACCTTTGCTGCCGATACTGAATCTAAGCGACTAATCGGCTGGCAACAGCAGTGGGCTGACGCCGCCGGAAAACAAACTAAACAGGTGGGAACCCCGATGTTTGCTTCCAATGGCAAATTGGTTGAAAAGCCCTTCAATAATGATGGTTCTTTGAATGAAGGGGCGCTGTTGGGTAAATAGCCGTTATACCTGTGGTTTCCGTAGGTTTCCAAGCCGGGATTTAGCTGCGGTTTTGGTCATCTACGGAAGTCATGGCAAACTAAAGGACGTGCCTTTTCGAAGGCGCGAGGGTGGTGCTGGTTGCAGCGCTTCCTAGGCCGACTTAGCTCAGTTGGTAGAGCAGCTGTCTTGTAAACAGCAGGTCATCGGTTCGAGCCCGATAGTCGGCTCCAGGCGAGAATGGTTATTGTCGCGCAGCTAGGATTTGGTTGCGAGCCTTTACAATTCGGCAGGCATTTTCACCACCCGAGCGAACGGAGGCCTTTTTTCCCATGGGTCTATAGGTGTTGCCTATGAACTTTTTTCTAGCATTCTCGGCAGATAGTATATTTTGTTCACTCATGTTCTAAAAATATCAGCTAGCTGAGAAAGCGGAAGTGTCTTGCTGGGTTCCCGTGATTGCTCCCTAGCCATTTCTCATTATTCAGTCGAGTGGGAAAGGTAGCGCAGCAAGAATGATTCATATGCATAAGAGCGGCGGATAGCGATAATCACTCATAGTGACTTAGAACGCGTCAAGGTCGTGCTGCTTATATCACCATCGGAGAATGTTCATTTTTGAAGATTGTTTGGGACAAATCGTAGCTTACCGGTGTTGGTGATTATTGCTCGTTTTTAAAAAGCTTCGGTCTCCTACGCGGTAACACTTGGGTTAAACAGGAGAAACGTAAAAAATAAACCCTACAACTTAACGTTGCTTAACTCCTAGGCTTGATGTGATTATGAGCATAAGCGTCCAAAAGGGTCTCAGCAAAGAAGCGAGCCTTGGGCGTTACAAGGAGAAATGCATGAGGGTTAATGAGAACCGTAGTAGGGCTACCCGCGGATCGGCATCTGATATCGCCCAGGTGTTGGGAGTGTCGAAGGCAGCGGTCTCCTATGCATTGAATGGGAAGCCGGGAATCTCTGATGAAACCCGGCGGTCAATAATCGAATTGGCACGTGCTTACGGCATAGAAGTACCAGAACGTGCTACAAATATACACACTATTCCCTCGTTGGTAGGTTTGGTACTTGCGGATCTTTCCAACCCGTTTTACCAGGAGCTAGGCGTTGCTGTGGCAGAGGTCGCTCGGTCACATAATCTAAACACGCTGTTAGCGCACACCGGCGACCGTCCTAAAGATTTGCTCTCGACCGTGCAAACCATGACTCAGCATGGAGTTAATGGAATCATTCTAACCGCAACGCAAGATGGTGATGCTTCGGTAGCTCGCCTATTGCGCAATGCAAACCTGCCTTATGTGCAGGTATCACGCAAAATGCCAACAGTACGTGCAGCTTTTGTGGGAATAGATAACAAGAACGCGGCAAAAGATATGGCTCTACATATGGTGAGCCACGGATATAAGAAGATAGCGCTGGCTATTGGTCCCCGGAGCTCTTCGGCTTCAAACGAGCGTCATGTTGGGTATCTTGAAGGTCTAATCGAAAGCGGATTATCCACCCCTACTGAGTGGATTGTGCGTACCGATCTGGGAACTGGGGGCGGGTATAACGCCGCAAAACATTTTCGTTCGCTAAAACGTGGGTTACCAGAGGCAATTCTGTGTGGCTCAGATGCCATTGCTTTCGGAATAATAGAGGATTTTAACGCTCATGGTATTAGCGTTCCTGACGACGTCGCTGTGGGAGGTTTTGATGGTGTTACCCCAGCGGTATGGCCAGGATTTTCACTTACCACTATCGTGCAACCAATTCGTGCGATGGCGGATCAAGCTGTGGTGCAGCTAGAAAACCTGATGCGTAACGAGCGTGTCAAGCAAACGGACATCGTATGTCCATATGAACTACATATCGGCAATTCTTGCCGGTGTCGCCCTATTTAATCTGATGAAAGGTATAAGAATAATGGATTCGATATCGCTAAACGGCAGGGTTGCGGTAGTAACCGGAGCCTCGCAGGGGATTGGTAAAGGCATCGCGCTAAAACTTGCGCAGCGCGGCGCTACCGTGGTTGTTGTAGATATTAATGGCGAGGCTGCCAAGGTGGTGGCTGAACAGTGTGGAGGCAAGTCACGATCCATTGCATTGAATGTTGCCGATCGTGAAGCTGTGGATGCCGCCATCGAGCAGGTGATTGCTGAACTGGGCAAGATTGACATCCTGGTAAATAACGCCGGAATCAACCGTGACGGCATGCTTCATAAGATGACCGATGACATGTGGGATGTGGTGCTCGCAGTAGATCTTTCTGCCGTTTTCTACTTGTGTCGCAAGATAGGAGCCCATATGCGTGAAAACCAGTATGGGCGCATTTGTAACGTGGCCTCCGAATCTTGGCAAGGAAACGTGGGGCAAACTAACTACGCGGCAGCAAAAGGTGGAGTTGTCTCCCTAACCCGCTCTATATCCAAGGAGCTGGGGTTCAAGAATGTGACCGCCAATGCAATTGCTCCTGGTTTTATTGAAACAGATATGACCTGCAAGCTTAAGGAAATTCCTTCACGTGCTGGATTCGAGAACCTCTATGAAGAGCAAGTCGCAAAGGTGTCCCTCAAGCGTGCCGGAAAACCAGAGGATGTAGCCAATCTGGTTGCGTTCCTGGTATCTGACGATGCCTCCTACCTGACCGGTGAAACCATTCGCATCGGAGGGGGATACAAGCTATGAGCTTTAAACAAGTGACGCCCGAAGAAGTAGCATCACTGATTCCGAACGGGGCTACTGTAGCTGCCGATGGTTTCACCATGATGAGCGTAGCTGATGAAATCTATGCGCATATCGAACAGTCATTCTTAGAAAAAGGTACCCCGAATAATTTGACATTCGTACATGCAGCTGGGCAGTCGAACCGAGTGGATGGGCTAGCTCGCCTGGCACACCCAAAATTACTAAAACGCGTAGTGGGTCCACACTGGGGACTAAACCCGCCTATGGCAAACCTCTTGGGTGAAGACGAGGTAGAAGCTATTTGCTTACCTCAAGGTCAAATATCCACGCTGTATCGCACGATAGCAGCCGGTAGGCCGGGTCAGCTTTCTACTGTGGGATTAGGTACTTTCATTGATCCACGGCTGGATGGGGGGCGAATTAACGATTCTGCCCGTGCAGTCACAGCTCCTGACGAGTATGTGGAACTGGTGGAAATAGATGGTAAGGAATATCTGTTCTACAAGTCTTTCCCGATTGACGTGGCGATTATACGGGGAACGAAGATAGATCCAGATGGAAACATATCGCAAGAAGACGACGTGACAATTCTGGATTCACTGGCAATCGCGCAATCTGTTCATAATAATGGCGGAATCGTAATTGCCCAGGTGAAGCAGATTGTAGAGCGTGGTGACATTCCGGCTCGTCTGGTGAATGTTCCCGGTGTGCTGGTGGATTACGTTATGGTGACTTCCGATCCAGCGAAATACCACAAGCAAACTAACTCCGCGATTGAGGTAAATATGGATTTGATCACGGGGTATGCCTCCTCTGAGGAACTGGCAAAGTCCATCCTTGCCCACGAGGTGGAACCAGTTCGGGTACGCATTGGGGAGAGGGGCGCAAAGCTGGTACGCGACGGAGACATTATTAATCTGGGTACCGGTCTCCCTGGTGACTCCATAGGTCGGGCGCTCGCGGTGAGCGGTAAGCTCGCCAAAGTTACCTTAACGGTGGAGTCCGGCACATACGGAGGTGTCCCGCTAGGGGGAGTGGACTTTGGGTGTGCAATTCATCCGGCAGCTATTATCAGCCATCCGCAACAGTTCGATTTCTACAACGGTGGAGGCGTGGACATCACCTACATGGGTGTGGGCCAAGTAGATGGTAAAGGCAATATTAACGTTTCGGCTTTTGGTGGCAAAGCCATCGGGTGTGGTGGCTTCATGGACATTGTGGACGGTGCGAAACGAATCTGTTTCCTGATGATTGCCGATTCGAAACATCCCAAGTGGGTAGATGAAGTAGACCAATTAACTTTCTACGGTGCTGCCGCCCTAGATAAAGGGCAAGAGGTCTACTTGGCTTCTGAACATTACATGGTGCAACTAACCCCCGAAGGCTGGAAGATTCTCGAGGTTGATGACAATGCCGCTGCTCGCCAAGCAGCGGCGCTTATTCATATGACGCGTTAAGTAAATCACTGGATTCCGCGAAGGCGGGAACGGTTCTATTAAGAAAGGTAAACAATTGGAAAAAATAGTCATTATTGAGGGCGCAAGGACTGCAATCGGTACATTTGCTGGTTCCCTGTCCACTACGCCTAATCACGTCATGGGGGCAACCGCAATGAAAGCGGCAGTGGAACGTTCTGGCGTTCCCATGGATGCAATTGATGAAGTAGTAGTTGGCTGCGTGGGACAAGTAGGCGGGGATGCCTTCTTGGCACGCCGAATTTCCTTAGAGGCGGGAGTTCGCAAAGAGTCCACTGCTTTCACGGTAAATAGGTTATGTGGATCGGGGTTGCAGGCAGTGCAATCTGCAGCGCTTGAACTGCGTACTGGGGATTCGAAATTCGTAGTTGCCGGTGGTTCCGAAAATATGTCGAACCAGCCCTTTATGGATTTTCAGGCGCGTAACGGCTGGCGCACTGGAAACCATACCTTGGTTGATGGAACTATGTCGCTAGTAACCGATCCTTTTGGTGGTTACCCGATGGGAGTTACCGCAGAAAATGTGGCGGATAAATTCGATATTTCCCGCACGGATCAAGATGCTTTTGCAGCACGTTCACAAAGGTTAGCCGCAAAAGCTCAAGCTGACGGCATGTTCCAAGATGAAATCGTGGACATCACAGTTAAGGAACGTAAGTCGGAGCGTGTGTTTAACACCGATGAGCATTTGCGACCCACCTCCAACGAGGAGAAGTTGGCCAAACTACGTCCTGCTTTCCGCAAAGGTGGATCCGTTACCGCCGGTAATTCCTCCGGCATTAACGATGCTGCTGCCATGTTGGTGATGACCACTGAATCTATTGCAAAGGCGGAAGGTTTAAAGCCGATTGGTGAGCTGGTTAGTTTTGCAAAGGCAGGTTTGTCTCCCGAAATTATGGGTTTTGCTCCATCGTTAGCGATTCCCCGCGCTCTAGAGAAGGCCGGACTAACTCTTTCCGACATTGATTGGATTGAACTCAACGAAGCTTTCGCTGCTCAAGCTTTGGCAGTAATCCGTGACCAGGATTTGGATATGGATAAGACTAATCCGCTGGGTGGCGCGATTGCGCTTGGCCACCCGGTTGGAGCTACCGGTTCCATCCTGACCCTACGCACCCTGTACAACCTGCGCCGCACCAACACCGAATTTGGCATGGTAACCATGTGCATTGGTGGCGGTCAAGGGGTAGCAGCAGTATTCCGTGCATTATAAAGGAGTTCCTAATGAAAATATCAAAGGTGATAGATCTAAAACCCAATCTGGGTGAAGGTCCAATATGGGATGTTAAAAACCAAGAGCTGTGGTGGATTGATTCTCAAGATGGAAGGTTGTTCTGCCACCACGAAGACACTAGCAATCTACGAGTTTGGGACGTGCGAGAAAAAATTGGTTCCATGGCGTTGTATCAAGATGGAAAGTCGGTTCTGCTAGCGCTTCAAACTGGACTTTACAAGTACAATCTGGAGGCTGATAAAGCTGAATTAATTTCAGATCCAGAACCTGAATACCCAAAGAATCGACTCAACGATGGAAAGGTAGATTTCCGCGGACGTTTTGTTTTCGGATCGATGGATACCATGGAAGAAGCCCCGACTGGTCGCCTGTATTCCTATGAAGAGGGCAAAGAACTACGGGTGCTTGACGAAGGAATCATTTGTTCGAATGGTCCATGCTGGTCACCTGATGGATCAATCTTCTATTTTGCAGATACCTGGACCGGGGACATCTGGGCGTACGACTACGATTTGGAAACTGGTGACGTTTCTAACCGACGAGTGTTTGCGACCGTAGATCAGTCGGATGGGGGGAGCGTGCGATGGAATGACTGTTGATGCTGAAGGATTCGTCTGGCAAGCACACGTGTATGCGGGAAAGCTGAATCGTTACGATCCCGATGGAAAACTGGAACGCCAAATTGAAATGCCGGTAAAGAAGGTTACCTGTCCAGTATTTGGTGGGTCGAATTTAGATCGGCTTTTTGTTACCACCATGGCGCGTCCTCCGCTTCCCCGTTTCCCCGAAGACGGTGCTGCGCGCGGAACCTTGTATGTGATTGATGATCTTGGAATTAAAGGCTACGAGACTCCTCGGTTTGGAAAATAAGGAGAAGAAATGAAACATAATCGAATCAGCCGCGGTTCTGCGCCTCTTAGCCTTATCCCGAAAGGATCTTGGGTTGCCCTTGGCGTAACCTGGATTATTTGGGCTATTAACGCTTTCGATCGCGAAGTAATACTTCGCCTTGGTCCAGTGATATCTCACCACTTCAAGCTGAGTCCGGAACAATGGGGAACAATCACTGCGATTATTATGTTCTCACTCGCAATATTGCCCATTGCTGCCTCGCGTATGAGCGACAAACACGGTGTAGGGTGGAAGAGAGCAGCTTTCCAGGTGCCTCTGGTAATCGGCTATAACCTTATTTCAGCCTTCACTGGAATAAAAGCGATTGCACATAGTCTGACTGTATTTATTGCCCTGCGTATCGGAGTAAATCTGGGCGCAGGTGCAGGCGAACCTATTGGTATTTCTAACACTACAGAATGGTGGCCAAAGGAACGTCGCGGATTCGCGTTAGGTGTACATCACACGGGTTACCCAATTGGAGCGTTGTTTTCTGGTTTGGCTGTAGCTTGGATTTTAAAGACATTCGGCGATGAAAACTGGATGTATGTATTCTTCATAGGTCTAATTGTGTCCGTACCAGTGATGCTTTTCTGGCACTGGTATTCTACTCGTGATCGTATCGTTGCTACTTACAAAGAAATCGAAGCTAACGGTATGACTGTTCCGATAGATCCGGAGCAGGAAGCAATCCACGCAGATGCCGAAGGCGCTGTTGGTAAGTGCTTACGCAATAGCATTGTGATGCTAACTTCTGGAACCACTATGCTTACGCAAATTGTTTACATGGGCATCAATTATGTATTGCCACTGTATCTTGCCAACATTATGGGTCTCGATTTCTCTCGGGCAGCTGCCTACTCGATCGTATTTACGATTACAGGTGCTTTGGGGCAGATTTTCTGGCCGTCACTGTCTGATTATCTGGGACGCCGCACGACAATTGTGTTATGTGGTATTTGGATGGCTGTTGGTGTTGGAGGCTTCTACTTTGTGCGTAGCATGGCGTTCTACATCTTCTTGCAACTTTTCTTCGGTCTAGTAGCTAACGCTGTATGGCCGGTGTACTACGCTGCGGCAACAGATAATGCCCCCGATGGTGCTCACGGTACCGCAAACGGGTTCATAACTACCGCAATGTTCATTGGAGGGGGTCTCGCACCGCTGCTGATGGGATGGCTTATTGCTCTAGGGGGAGGCTGGGAGGTCGCCGCTGGATACAATTTCACCTTCCTCTTCATGGCGGCATGTGCAATCTTAGGGGTGCTTCTCCAGCTCTTTATCCCTAAGGGTGTCTTGGAGTCTCGCCATCAGGATGCCTAATCATTCCCGCTGAGTAATAGCATCTAGGTACTAACAATCGCTGGTGGGGTAGCTAAAGTTACCGGTTACCCCACCAGTGATAAAGATTGGAGAAGCAATGAAATTTATTCTTGCGCCAGATTCATTCAAGGGAACCATGACCGCAGCTACTGTCGCAGCCACCATGAGGGCCGGAGTTCTTGATGTGTTTCCTGATGCCGAATGTATCGAGGTTCCCATGGCTGATGGTGGCGAGGGAACCACCCGATCCTTAGTTGATGCGCTAGGCGGTGAAATGCGTACTGTCGAAGTTAGCGATGCACTAGAGCGCCCTAGAACCGCGCACTTCGGGTGGATCGAGACGGAACGCCTGGCGGTCGTCGAAATCGCCGAGGCTGCCGGCATCGAACACCTCACCACAGAAGAGCTGAACCCCCGCGAAGCAAATACCGCGGGCGTGGGTCAGCTGCTCAACCACATACTTGGCCTCTCTCCCGCCCGCCTGATAGTTGGCTTGGGCGGATCAGCCACCAATGACGGCGGCTGGGGCATGGCGCACGCCCTGGGCGCGGTTGCCACAAATGCCGCAGGCAAGGAAATTGAGACCCGGGCGCTGGCCCTGGCGGACGCCGCCAACCTGGACATCGGCGGCATCAGCGAACGCTGGCGAGATGTAGAAATCACGCTCGCGTGCGACGTCGGCAACCCACTCACCGGCGAACGCGGCGCAACCGCTGTCTTCGGCCCCCAAAAGGGCGTGCAACCGAATGAGGTTGAGGTGTTTGACGCAGCCCTCGCCCAATGGGGCAAGCTGCTGGACTCTGCAAGCGGGCGTGCCGTATCCGAGATTCCCGGAGCCGGAGCAGCCGGCGGTCTGGGCGCAGCCTTCATGGCACTGCTGGGCGCAAAACCGCAGCGCGGCGTGGAAGTCGTGATATCCACCGTGAAGCTCGGCGAAAAAATCGCGGGTGCGGACTTCGTGTTCACCGGTGAAGGCTCCATGGACTTTCAGACTAAGTTCGGTAAAACTCCGTGGGGAGTCATGCTCGAGGCGCGCGCACAGGGCGTGCCTACCATCGCGTTCACCGGCAATCTTGGCCGCGACGTGGAGTCACTACACGAAAACGGCTTCGCGAGCATCATCCCCACCGTGCGGGTTGTTGGCACCCTGAACGAGGCTCTCGCCACAGCTCAGCCGTCACTACAAGATTCAGTGCGAATGGCGTGCCGCATCCTCGCGGCGGCACGAATACACGAATAGCTCTAAGACGGCTTGGCTCAGCACGGGTCAAGCGCACCTACAGGGGAACCGGTTTGGCAGAGCCGCCTAATTGGCAAGCCCCAGACTAAAAGTTGAACAAGGAGTACTCAAGATGATTTCCGGGCAAGCACTTTGGCCAGAAGAAATGGTGCAAGATTTGCAACCAGTCGAGGTATACGGGCGAACGGTTCAAACCTATGTACCTGGTCCTGCTTCACTGTATGAAACTCTAGGAAATACCGCGCAACGGTTCGCCAGTAAGGTGGCAATTTATGCTGAGGACGGTAACCGTTTCACTTTCTCTGAAGTCAAGCAGCTAACCGACCAGTTCGCGGTCTATTTGCATACAGAATACAAAATTGGTCCCGGAAACCGGGTAGGGGTATTGCTGGACAACGGAATTGACTTTATTACCTCTTTCTACGCTAGCAACCGGCTAGGCGCCATCATAGTGCCGCTCCCTGGTAAATTCCGTCGGGCGGAAATAGATGCTTTGGTGGCTCGGGCTAACTTAGATTTAGTCATTTGTCATCCTGAGCAAGCTGCTTGGTTTGAGGATAAGCCAGTGGTTACCACCTCCTCTAACACCTGTGCTTGCGGGTTACCTTTGAATAGTGAGAAGGGGGAGTTAGACCCGAAAACAGTGCTGGCAGAGGTTCCACTTCCGGGAATCGAGCAGGACTCCATCCTGCTATTCACTTCGGGAACCACATCCCTATCCAAAGGTGTGCTGCTGACAAATATGAACGCAGTACATGCTGTACGTTCTTATGAAAGGGTACTTGAGTTAACCAGCGATGACACTACTATTATCGCTGTTCCCATCTACCATGTAACCGGAATGATTGCCATCATTGGACTATTTATTTATTTGGGAGGTTCAATTCATATCCAGAAACGTATGGAAGGCAGACCATTTGTCAAGGAAATTTTCATTTCTGAGGTTAGCTTTGTGCATGCCTCTCCTACGGTTTTCGCGTTGATGTTAGAAGAGCGTGATCGTTTTCCCGAACTTCCATCGGTGCAGAAGATGGCATGTGGCGCAGCCCATATGCCAGTATCGCGAATTAAAGAATTACACGAATGGATGCCACAAATGCAGTTCCGTACGGTGTATGGGCTAACCGAAAGTTGCTCTCCTGCTTTCGTGTTTCCCTGTGATGCGGCTGGCTCTCCTTACTTAGGATCCTCGGGATTACCCATCCCCGGACTAGAAGTGAAGATATGTGATGATTCTGGGGCGGAGTTGCCCGTTGGCGAGGTAGGCGAAATAAAAATGCGCGGAGCTAACATTGCTAGGCGCTATGACGAAATCGAAATTGAAGCCTTGACTGCTGATGGTTGGCTAGCCACCGGTGATGTAGGGCGGGCCAATTCTCAGGGGTATATATACCTGATGGACCGCAAGAAAGACATGATTAACCGCGGTGGTGAAAAAATCTGGTGTATCGATGTGGAAGAAGAACTGCGTAGGCTAAACGTGATTGCAGATGCATCTGTGGTTGGAGTTCCCGACCCAATCTATGGTGAAGTTGCTGCTGCTGCCGTGGTACTTGCGGATGGGGCAAACACCAGTGAAACACAACTGAAACAAGAACTAAATAAGCGGTTGGCGCGCTACCAGGTTCCGGTATACTTCCGCCAGGTTTCCGCCATTCCGCTGACCGCTGGTTCGAAGGTGGACAAGAGCGCGGTACGAGCATTGTTTGTTTCTCTCTAAACTGATTTATCCTCTAGATTTTCTTGGAAACTGCCAAACTGTGAGTGAAATTTTAGCGCCGCTGCTGACCTTTCCGGGTTGCCGTGCGCATAAACTGACTGGATCACTTGCGGGTTATTGGTCGCTGCGAGTTAGTGGGAACTGGCGGTTGATTTTTCGATTCGTAGGGGAAGATGTAGAACTTGTTGATTACCTTGACTATCACTGAGGAGGGTTAGAGAGGATGAGTATGGAAAATGCGGTGTATCCCGGGGCGGTAATCCGGGAGGATTTCTTAAAGGAACTTGGGGTTTCAGTTAGTGATGCCAGTCGAAAATTGGGGGTATCTCGAGTTACGCTCTCGCGGGTTTTGAATGGGAAAGCGGCGCTGACTCCTAACCTAGCTTTGCGCCTGGAGCTTGCGGGAATTGGCAATGCCCGCCTATGGCTGGATATGCAGACCTCCTATGAGCTAGCCCAGGCTCGTAGTAAAGAGACTCCCAGGGTAGAGCCGCTAGTTGCCCTCTAGCTTGTAGGGGGACATACGCATTTGAGCCTGTTGTCTGCTGGGAATCGGCGGCGCTACAATAACGGGATTACCCCTGAAGTGATAACAGCTGGTATTTAGCGGTAAATGTGGCGCCTATGCCCAATCTTTAGGGCATGTGGGGACAATAAAATCACCGCAAGCAAGATTTCTTGACACACGTAAGCTTGTCAAGTAAACTTGCTTAATGAGGTTTAAGGCAAGCGCTTTCAAACATGGATACACGCAAGCCGAAATCACCCACGCTATCCGCAACGCCTGGCGCATCCTCGACCTTGACGAGGGAGTAACCCTGTTTCTGGGTCCCACCCCCGATGGACGCATAATCGAAGTCCTTACCAACCGAGACGGAGACTGCTTTCACGCCATGACCGCTAGAACCAAATTCTTTCAGTAAGGAGCACCCATGATTACCGACACTAAACTCACCGACGAAGAATACGCCGCCAAATTCACCCAAACCGACCCAGAAGAAACCATGAAATCTGCGAAGGGAATCTGGGATGCTGACGCCTTCCGGGATATCCAGGTGGCTAGAGACCGTAAAGAACAAGCCGAAATGGAACTCACTCAAGCGGTAGCTAAAGCCCGACAAGCCGGAATGACCTGGCAAGCAATCGGCGGGCTGCTTGGAATGAGCAGACAGGGAGCTCAATCCTATTACCGGTCGAGAATCGCGTAACACAGACATCACGCCACTTCAGATAAGTACGCTGTTGATGCCAACCTGGGTTTTTGTTCTGAGGTCAGAGGCTCTTGCTTTGTTTCTCATGGCTTTCCGGGTTGGGTAGCCTTTTCCAAATCTTTCCGTGCTGGTGGTAGCGGTAGTGTGGGGGTTGCGTTATCGCCCTCCAGATGTAAAATCGCCCTCCCGAGTGAAGTTTAGAGGCGGATTAACAGGCGCATTAGCCGCCTGGGGAGGGTGATTATGTCTGGGGAGGGTGAAAGGGGTGCTTGCGTCTGTTATGGAACCGCAACGGATACACTGCAAAACCGCAATGGAAGTACTGTAGAACCGCAGCGACAGAGTTGTAAAACCGCAACGGGTCTACTGTAAAACCGCAATGAAATTCCGTCTAAATCTCAATGAAGTGCTAAAATCGGTTTGTGGTTGCCGATATGATTCCGCGAAATGCAAGAGTGTTAGCTGAAGAAATTTTAAGTGACACTCCCGTGCTGACGGTGTCGGGTGCACGCCAGGTGGGCAAGAGCACCCTAGTAACTCAACTGCTACAAAATCGGAGTCATCGCTTACTCAACTTGGATAATGCCGCGACCTTACAGGCCGCACAGGCGGATCCTGACGGTTTTGTGCGCCAGTTCTCGGAAGGGACCGTGGCAATCGACGAAATCCAACGAGTGCCAGCACTTTTTCGTGCAATCAAGGCAGCAGTTGATGAAAATCGTCGGTCTGGACGCTTCATTATCACCGGTTCTTCGAACCTGATGAATCTGAAAGGAGCGGAGGAATCGCTAGCAGGGCGGGCGGAAACTCTACGTTTACGCGGTTTCAGCCAGGGGGAACGCGCGGGTTTTAAAGAAGATTTTGCGGCAAATGCCTGGAATTCGCACCCTCAACTACCAGTGTCCCAATTGGAACGCGGTGACTATCTAAGCCTGGTTACCGAATCCTCCTTCCCCGAAATTGCCGAAGCTGCTCCTCGGCGGCGTGACCGCTGGGTTCAAGCGTATGTGGAACGGGTATTAACCAAGGATGCTACCGAATTGTACGGGATTCAGTATCCGGATCGACTGCGCCTCTTGCTGAGAAAAATTGCCTCGCAGGGATCCTCAGAATTTGTCGCGGCGCACGCTGGCAGGGAACTGAACATTCCAGAGCGGAGCCTTCCCGGGTATCTAAATGCTTTAAAGGACGTGTTCTTGATTGATGTATTACCAGCTTGGGGTACTAATCTAACCCGGCGAGTGATTTCGAAGCCAAAAGTTTTCCTACAAGATCCTGCCATGGCGACCAGCCTGGTAGGTGTAGATGCCAAGTCTCTAGAAATGCAAATTTCCAGTTCCTTTACCGGTGGGCTACTGGAATCTTTCGTAGCCACTGAACTTTTGAAACAACGAGAGTGGTCAGCGATCCCCTTTAACTTGTTCCATTTCCGGGACTCTACCGGGAAAGAGGTCGATTTGGTTATGGAGTCACGCAGTCGCGAAGTGGTAGGCGTAGAGGTCAAGGCGGCAGTCAGTTTGCAGGGCAAAGATTTTTCCGGATTGCGTCACTTACAAAAGTTAGCTGGTGACAAGTTCCGCTGTGGAATCCTGCTGTATGCCGGAAAAGAATCCCTACCGATGGGGTCGGGGCTTTGGGTAATGCCTATCTCGACACTGTGGAGCGTTTAACCGCTTGGAGAGGGTGATTTTTTCCTGGAGAGTGCAGCGCTATCGAGATTATTTCGTTGCGAGGTGAGGGCGCGCAGGTCGGTAGAAGCGCTCCGTATCTCTGGTCTACGCGGGGGATATATTTTTCCTCCCGCCCAAGAAATCGGGGAGAGATCGAGTCCCTCCCGATTTCTTATGCCCACCGCGCCCACTCGGATAAAATATATCCCCCGCGCCGGTCTGTCTCGGAGCGCTAAAAGACGCGAGAGGGGACAGATTACCCATGATTAGCTTATTAATCGGATACGTTTCCCTCTAGATAAATTCCAAATCGGTCCTTGGCTCAACTTTTGCAAGGCTCACCGGGGTCCCCCGAGCGCTTTTATCGCCCCGAGACCGCACAGGTTGCGTCTGGTATCTCCCGCGTGTAGAGGGAATGATAAGACTCTTAGTAGCCCGATTTTTGTAGGGGGATTCTTCGTAGGAGCAGTGCGAAGACTACTACCAGGGCAATCGGGGCGGCGGTGAGGGCGACTAAACCTGACTAGCCCGCGTGATACCCGGCGATACCTCCTAGGATGCCGAAACAAGGCCCTCCTAGGAAACACTCGTTGCTTTTTAGTAGCGGGACTAGGAATCAAGCCCTACCGGCACGGTTACCTACTGCCCTGGAGGAAAACTAAGCAGCGGCTACCTAGGGGTTTCCCCTTAAGTAGCCGCTGCTCTTGCTAGAGTACGGAAGCCACTTTAGCGGTCTTTACTGGTGAGGGTCAGACCTAAATGGTTTTCAATATCTAGGTGTCTATTTATCCCTTGGCGACGCGCCGGCGCACCAGCACTACTCCGGTAGCCAAAGCCAGAATCCCTAGCCCCAAGGCGGCGCTGATTTCAGAGCCGGTAATGGGTAGTGGGGGAGTCTTGCTGCGCGGGGGCGGAGGAGTGTCTCCTGGCGGAGGCGGGGTAGTACTGCTAGGTGGGGTAGTTTGCGATGGAGGCGGAGGGGTGGTGTCCGAGGGCGGAACCGTACACTTGTTAGTAATCAAGAACCCTCCGGTAGCATCTCCCATAATCTCACTACGATATCCCTTTATCTCAACCTCGGAAACGGTGTATTCAGCGAGTCTACCGTCAATATACTTCGGCAGGTCGGTGAACTTACCTTCCCAAGAGTTATCGGCATTTAACAGCAGTTTCTTGCCGGTGTCCTGCCCATTTGCCAGTAGCTTTACCTCAATTTGGGTGGCATCCGGACAAGTCTTGTGGGGATTAGACCATTTCTTGGTTACTTCCACCTCGGTGGTCATCTTATTCACCACCGAAACTGTGTAGGTCT
>NZ_RPZY01000038.1:0-26345 GCF_008661855.1 Varibaculum sp. | reverse complement strand
TGTCTCGGGAGGGCGGAAACGGCGCGTACTGCTGCAATCGGGAGGGTGATTTTGACTGTGGAGGGTGGAATGGTTGGAAGATTGATTAAAACTGCTGGTGGAGTTTGGCAAAATCACCCTCCAGAGACGTTATGACCCTCCCGATTGGGCGGTAGAGCCTATTTATTTGTCATTTTGCCCGGATTGGGAGGGTGGTTTTGTCTTGGGAGGGTCAAAGCGCTCCTCAGGCGGGCGTGGTTGCCTGGTTACGTGTCTGAAAACTGTGGGTGCGGGGGAAAATTTGTCCTCCTGCCCAAGTAATTTGGAAAACGTTGCGGCGTTTTCCAAATTCTTATGCCCACCGCACCTACTCGGATTAAACTTTCCCCCGCTCTTCTTGTCAGTGCTTCCGTTTCTCTCGCCGGCCGCACACCGCATCTGCCTGGATGAAACTTTCCTCCTGCTTTTCCTGTCATTACTTCCTCATATTTACCCGCCGTGCCCCTTGATGTTCTGAAATCCTACCCCTCGACATGAAACCGTTCCCGCTTTTCTTGTTAGTGCTTCCACTTCTCTCATCGAGCGCGTCCCTTTTGGTGACGTTTTGACCCTCCCGGTGCGGTTGCTCCCTCCCGAGATGGGAATTGTGGTCGTAATTGGGGTGTTTTGCCGGTATTGGGAGGGTGTTTTGTCTGCGGAGGGTGAAAACGGCGCGCATGCCTGAAATCGGGAAGGTGGAAATGTTGCCCTGGTGGGCGTGATTGGCTGGTTGCATACCTGAAAGATGTAATGTTGATAGGTGTATCTACTGCTGAGGTTGGTGAGGAGGTAAAATGGCGAAACAAATGACACAGGCGAGTCTGTTCTGCGGTGCAGGCGGATTGGATATCGGATTCGAGCGTGTCGGTTTCAAAACTATTTGGGCAAATGATTTTAATTCGGATGCGTGCGAGACTTTTCGGCGTTGGAGCACAAGTGAGGTAGTTTGCGGGGATATAGGTACGATTTCTGAACACACCATTCCCGATACAGACATTATCCTAGGGGGCTTTCCCTGCCAAGGATTCTCTCTTTCCGGACCGCGTAAGTTAGATGATTCTCGAAACTCTTTATATAAGCATTATGTTCGCATTGTTAAAGCAAAACGTCCCCTGGTGTTTGTTGGAGAGAATGTAAAAGGTCTACTCACGATGGCTGGGGGAGAAATAATGGATGCTATCGTTCAAGAGTTCTCTAGCTGTGGTTATGACGTTCGCTATCAATTGTTGAACGCAAAGCACTACTCGGTTCCAGAGGACAGAGAACGAGTTATTATCGTCGGTTTTCGCAAAGACCTGGGAATTGATGATTTTAGTTTCCCAGCCCCGCAAGAAAATATCGTAACGCTGCGGGATGCTTTAGCCCCTATCCCATTGCCCGAGGACGAGGACGTATGTCAGGCTCCGTATTCCAGTCGCTATATGTCCCGTAACCGCAAAAGAGGATGGGATGAGGTTAGTTATACGATTCCGGCAATGGCGAAGCAAGTGACGCTTTGGCCTGGTTCTCCTGACATGATTAAGTTAGGTAGGGATAGCTGGAGGTTCGGCGAAGGACTAACGCGTAGACTGAGCTGGCAAGAAGCGGCAGCGATTCAGACTTTTCCACGGGACATGGTTTTCAGTGGCAACCTGACAAGCATATATAAACAGATTGGCAACGCAGTTCCCTGCAATCTTGCTGAACAGGTTGCAATCCAAGTTCGTAAGACCTTGGATGAGGTTATCTAAAAGGGAAAATATGGTAAAAGAAGGCAGTCAGACTCGGCTAGGTAAAGCCTTTGAATATGCCTGTATTAAAGCGCTTTACGACAAATACGATGATTTGCAGGACGTTGTTTTAGAGATAACACCACAATTGCATACAGCTCAGCACTGTTTTGAACTTTCAGTTGCTAAACAAAGCAATCTGATGGATGCCGCACAAGCGGCTATTAGGACAATCGAAGCCTTGGAACCACGCTTGCAGTACCCAGATGGAGATATTCCACTTGTATTGTCATTACAATCGGATGCTGCCGGTGTTGCGGGGGATGTACGGGATGTAATGTGTATTCGGCGAGGAAGTTCTTGGCAGTTTGGGCTGTCCTGCAAGCATAATCATCATGCCGTTAAGCATAGCCGCCTGTCAGATAGTATTGATTTCGGTTCTGAATGGTTCAATCATCCGTGTTCGCAAATATATTTCTCTGAGGTTACGCCTAAGTTTCAAGAGCTTAGAGAAATGCGTGACAGCGGTAAGGAAATAGGCACTCCTGCCAAATGGGCTAATCTTCCAGATAAAGCCGGAGATTATTACCGACCTATCTTGCAGTCCTTTATGGATGAACTTTCCAGGTTGAACAATTCGCATGGTGACGTGCCGGAAATGCTAATCAGGTATCTTATCGGGCGTCATGACTTTTATAAGGTGATCACCGATGACCCAAGGCGAGTAACTCGCGTTGAGGCTATCAATATAGCGGGAACTTTAAATAAGGCTTCTAAAGAACAGAAACCGATTACCAGAGTTCCGGTTTTGAAGTTACCGAAACGCTTTTACCATATAGGTTTTAAGGAAACTAATGGTAAAGAATCAAACAACACCATTCATGTTGTTTGTGATTAGGGGTGGGAACTATCTATGCGCTTGCATAATGCTAGCTCTAGGATTGAACCTTCCTTAAAATTTGATGTTCAGCTAATTTCATTTCCTTCCAAGTTGTTTGCACAGACTATTGCATGGAAATAATGCCCTAAGGGCAGTTTAACGACTTAGAAAATATTCCTGTCGTTTCCCCGCTTTACCCTTGTCCGGGAACTCATAGTTACGTGGGGGAGCGGTTTTCCCGAGTGGGTGTGGTAGGCATAAAAATTCGGGAAGCGCCCTCGCGCTTCCCGAATTCTTGGGTGGGAGGGGAAATAGCTCCCTCACGCTTGCTAGAAAGGTGCAACAATACAGATAGAGCGTGTGGACGAATTTATGCCGAAGGGTAGACACCCTAGCCACCAAGACTCCCTAAAATCGGATACCCGGTAACAAATCTAAAAATCTGTAATTCTTAAGGCACTAAATCCGTGAAAATGCCAGAGCGTTTTCCGGATTTCGGGGCGCGAGGTAAAATTCGTCCACACGCTCAGTCAGGCGTGTCTTTTATTAGTTAGTGAAACGGCTGTTAGGGCAGATTGATTAGGGAATTGAAGTTCTTTTCCGCGTTGGCGAAACGGGAGGAAACGTTTTCCCAATTCACCACATTCCACCAGGCCTTCACATAGTCGGCTTTAACATTTAGGTAATCCAGATAAAAAGCGTGCTCCCACATATCCAGCATGAGCAGTGGAGTAACCCCTACCGGAACATTACCTTGCTGGTCGAAGAGCTGGAAAATAACTAGGCGTGAAGAAATAGAATCCCAAGCCAGAACCGCCCAACCCGAACCTTGAAGTCCGGTGGCGGCGGCAGAGAAATGCTTCTTAAACGCCGCAAATGATCCAAAATTTTCGGCTATAGCCGCTGCCAATTCGCCCTCTGGCTCCCCGCCACCGTTAGGTCCCATATTGGTCCAGAAAACCGAGTGGTTAGTGTGTCCGCCAAGATTAAACGCCAAATCTTTCGAGAACTGGTTGATTGCTGCCAAATCGTCAGCTTCCCGAGCCGCCTCTAGTTTTTCTAGAGCACTATTTGCGCCATTAACATAGGTGTTATGGTGCTTATCGTGATGAAGCTCCATAATTTTGCCAGAAATATGTGGCTCTAGCGCGCTGTAATCATAGGGTAGTTCTGGGAGCGTGTACTTTTGCATCTAAATATCCTCCAATAGTAGTTTCAATCGCCTGAACCTCCCTCAAGGCTAAGGCGCTTTCTATCTACTGTAGGCGAAAAGTCCCACTCTCGCAGGATAAAATGCTATCAGGGCAGGTAGAAATGTATTTGCTGTGAGAATAAAACCAACAACTTCCTAAGAAGATTAAAAATCAAGCTTGCAGACATCGAATGTAGACAATAGTCAGTTACAATGAGAGCCAAAAGTCTTTGAAAAAATGAGCTGAGGAAGAAAATGGCGGAAGACGAAAAAAGCTTAGAAATCCTAATCTACAGTGATGATCGGGAAATACGGCAGCAGGTAATCAACTCGGTCGGAATCAAAGTGACATCAGATATGCCGGAAATAACCTGGGATGAGGCAGCCACTGCCACTATCACGCAAGATAAAGTGCATCATCATTGCTATGACCTGCTGATTCTAGATGGGGAAGCCACAAAAATTTCCGGTACTTCTCTGGCAAAATCTCTAAGTGTCGAGGAAGAAAATCTTCCCCCCATCGTAATCCTCACTGCTCGCCCCCAAGATGAGTGGCTAGTTGGCTGGTCGGGAGCCGCTAAAGCTGTGGAGCGCCCTCTGACCCCGATAAAACTACAAACCGCCCTCTACGAACTGCTGCGATAGTCAGCAAAGACCATAGTCAGTAAAGAACTCAGCGAGAATAACACCTTACTGAAATCTCGCTGTGCTGACTAAACGCGCGCTCCATCGTCGTCACTCCATTTATTGGTAAGGGCGCTGCGTCCTCTAGGTCGCAGAAAAAGCAATAAGCCACAAAAAAGCATCAAATCGACAAAACCTAGGACGTGTACCCACCCGGGCAGATTAAAACCGGCGATATAGGTGACAATCCAGGTGATAAGCAGGGCGATGGTGATTACCAGAGCCCGCAACGCGGTGCGCGGACGGGGATTTGGGGGAAGAATAGGGGGTTCAAAACCATCATTTGGCTCCGCTAATTCGTAATCTCGCGGCCCGAGCGCGAAAATGTCGCTATCATCTAATCTAGAGGTAATATCCAAAAATTCATCATCTACGCGACGTTGACTTGGGTTGCGGCGGCGATGCGCCCCCCACATCTTGGGGAGTTTCATAGTCGTTAGTTTAGCCGGTCTTTTTTGATTGGTCATAACCTGGTCGGGAAGGAAGCTTACGTGTTATATCGGATGCTGAAATTATTCTTAGGACCAGTCCTGAAAGTCCTTTACCGTCCTTGGATTAAGGGGGCAGAAAAGATTCCCGGTACCGGACCGGCGATTTTAGCCTCCAATCATTTAGCGGTGATTGACTCATTCTTCTTACCGCTGATGATAGAGCGGGAAGTCGTTTTCGTGGGGAAAGCCGACTATTTCACCGGAAAAGGCTTTAAAGGTGCTTTTGTGAAATGGTTTATGACCCGCGTGGGCACGATTCCGATTGATCGTTCTGGGGGGAAGAAATCCCAGGCAGCTTTGCAAAAAGGTTTAGCACGTCTGCAATCTGGCGAACTGTTCGGTATCTACCCCGAGGGAACTCGCAGCCCAGATGGGCGGCTATACCGTGGTAAGACCGGGGTGGCGCGTCTGGCGCTCCGGAGCGGAGCGCCAGTTATTCCGGTGGCGATGATTGGTACGAACATTGCTCAGCCGATAGGAACCAAGATTCCGCGTCTGCACCGCATTGGGGTGGTTATTGGCGATCCCTTGGATTTTTCTCGCTATCAGGGGATGGAAGATGACCGCTATGTTTTGCGGGCAATAACCGACGAAATCATGTATTCCTTAATGAGCCTGTCGGGGCAAGAATATGTTGATTTGTATGCGGCTGACGTGAAAAAAGCGATGGCTAGCAAGGAGGGCACGGACGAGGACGCAGATGCGACTTCCGAAAGGAAAGTGGTGGCTCCCGGAGGGCGAAAAGCCCCTGAAGTAGAGATTCCCGAACCTCCAGCAGAGAATGCTGCTGAAAGCGAGCCTACAGAAAACCCCAAAAATACACAGGTAGATGAATAGAGCGAAGAATTTGCAAATCTAGCTGTTTGTCTCGGGAGAATCTTCGAGAAAATCTAGCGAGTTGGTCACCTAGGTAGTAAATCTTTGGCGGTGATTTCTGGGGCGAAACTAGGAGTACCACTGATAATGGGCTTATCGTTCTTTCTCTACAAGGACGGATTTTAGCTTCGTGGAGTCAGCTGCGCCTTATCGATTAGACTAATACTCGTCGGGGCCAAAACTGGCCAAACAATTCTTTTGGAGGACTTATGACCATTAAACGTGTGGCACTGCTTACTGCTGGCGGATTTGCACCCTGTCTATCATCTGCGGTTGGCGGGTTGATTGAACGTTATACCGAACTGGCTCCTGAAGTTGAAATTATTGCCTACAAGCATGGTTATCATGGGCTATTGTCAAAGAACTATTACGTTGTAGATCAACAGGCACGTGAAAATGCTGGTTTGCTGCATAAATTTGGCGGATCCTCGATTGGTAACTCGCGGGTGAAACTAACCAATAAAAAGGACTTGGTCGCAAGGGGATTAGTTAAAGAATCAGATGATCCGCTACAGGTTGCGGCTAATCGCCTGGTAGAGGACGGGGTTGATGTCCTGCACACTATCGGTGGAGATGACACTAACACGACCGCCGCTGATCTTGCCCATTATCTGCATGAACACGACTATGAGCTAACTGTAGTTGGGCTGCCCAAGACTATTGATAATGATATTGTTCCGGTTCGTCAATCCCTGGGGGCATGGACCGCAGCCGATAGTGGCGCTCTTTACGCTGAACACGTAATTGGCGAATGTCAGTCTAATCCTCGAGAACTGATTATCCATGAGGTTATGGGACGTAACTGTGGCTATTTAACGGCGGCTACTGCTCGTTCTTACCGGAAACTGCTTGATCAAAAACAGTGGGTTCCTTCTTTGGGGTTGTCTCGCGAATCCCGTGAGATTCACGCTATTTTTGTTCCTGAGGCACATATTGATATTGAGGTCGAAGCGGATCGGCTCAAGAAAGTTATGGATGAGGTGGGTAATGTTAATATTTTCCTCTCCGAGGGAGCTGGGGTTAGCGAGATTGTCGAGCAACTGGAGGAAGCTGGAGAAACAGTTCCGCGCGATCCCTTTGGGCATGTGCAGCTAGATAAAATCAATCCCGGACAGTGGTTTGCCAAACAGTTTGCGGCACGTATTGGTGCCGAGAAAGTTATGGTACAAAAGTCTGGATATTTCTCTAGGGCTTCAGCGGCTGGTGAAGAAGATTTGCGTTTGATTAAATCTATGACCGATTATGCAGTGGAATGCGCTTTTGCCGGTAAAGCTGGTTTGATTGGGCATGATGAAGAAAATGGGGATTTGCTGTCTTCTATTGATTTTGCTCGGGTTAAAGGTGGAAAAGCCTTTGATATTGAAACCGACTGGTTCAAGGAAATGATGGTCGAAATCGGGCAGGAAGTTCGTCCAGCATAAGTTAGGAAACATTGCTATTTTGGGGCTCGCCGCAACAGCGGCGAGCCCCAAAAGACTTTTTAGCGCCCCTCAATCAGGGATAGTCGCATTTATAAGCAGATTTATAAAATGTGAGGATGTTTAGCTCCTTGCTGCGCATTTCATTCGGCGGACTTTTCCGTCCTTAGAAATAAAACTCAGTATGGTTGGTTTTGTGGACGATAAAACCCTAAAAGCCTTAAATTCTTGGCGTAAATGCCCGGCGCAACAACAGCCCACCTATCCTGACCAAGGAGAACTACAAGAGAAGCTGGCAGATGTACGAACTCGTCCTCCCTTAGTGATCGCCGGAGAAGTGGACTACCTAAAAAACCTGTTCGCGGAAGCTAGCCAAGGACGAGCCTTCGCTTTGACCGGTGGGGACTGTGCCGAAACTTTCGCGGAATCAACTGCCAATCGGGTGCGGCTCAAAATCCAAACCATTTTGCAGATGGCAATTGTCCTAACCTACGGAGCGTCCCTACCGATTATAAAAATGGGCAGAATGGCTGGTCAATACGCTAAGCCTCGCTCTAGCGATACCGAAACTCGTGACGGGGTAACTTTGCCTTCTTACCGGGGAGATGCGGTTAATTCTTTCGAGTTTACTTTGGAATCCCGCACCCCCAATCCAGCTAGACTGCTAGATACCTACACCCGTTCGGGGACTACCCTGAACTTAATCCGTGCCTTTACCCAAGGTGGTTATGCCGATTTGCATCGAGTACACGAATGGAATCGAGGTTTTACTTCCAACCCCGCCTATAAACGTTTCGATGCTTTAGCCTGCGATATTGACCGCGCGATTTCTTTTATGGATGCGGCGGGAGTCAGCTCAGCGGAGCTACGTACCGTAGATTTTTACAGTGCCCACGAGTCGCTACTTCTCGAATATGAACAAGCAATGACCAGGGTAGATTCCCGTACAGGGAATCTATACGATACATCGGCACATTTCCTTTGGATAGGGGAGCGTACCCGCCAGTTAGATGGGGCTCACGTTGAACAACTATCGCAGGTTTCCAATCCTTTGGGGGTGAAAGTCGGTCCAGATGCCACCCCAGATGATTTGGCGCGCCTGCAAGACAAGCTCAACCCCAAGGCAGAGCCGGGGCGTTTATCTTTCATTACCCGCATGGGGGCGCGCGAACTTCAATCCTGTCTACCCGCGCTATTAGAGGCACAGAAACGGGACGGACGTCCGGTAACCTGGATGTGTGACCCGATGCATGGCAATACTATGCAATCATCTTCCGGGTACAAGACCCGCAGTTTTGAACGCATATTAGAGGAGGTCGCGAGCTTTTTTGCTGCTCATGCGGCGGCTAACACTATCCCGGGAGGCATACACGTCGAGCTGACCGGGGATGATGTTACCGAGGTAATTGGGGGCAGTGAACAGGTAACTGAGGAATCTTTGAAAACCCGATACGAGACCCGGGTAGATCCTCGGCTTAATCATCAGCAGTCCCTGGAATTGGCTTTCCAAGTGGCGGAAATGTTGCAGGAACGCCACGACACTTTAGGTAATCCTTTACGCCGCCCTCTAGAGCCGTGGGGATATTCAGTCTAAGGGATTCGCCTTAGAGTACTCGCCACCCCCAGTTGGGTTTCCCAAAATAGGCGTTACCGCGCAAGCTAAGCTGCGTCCTTAGCCGTTTTGCGTCCTCTAAAATAATCGTGGCTATACGTAAGTTAAAGTAACTGTAGAGCCTGATTTTAGTTTCGTTCCCCCGGATGGGGATTGGGAATAGACACGATTAGGGGATATCCCTAACAGTTCCTTTCGGATTTTTACCTGGAAACCTAGTGATTCTAGCTTTTGTTTCGCTTCACTCATACTCAGTGACGACACATTAGGTACTGTCACCATTTCTGGTCCTAAAGAAATCCGTACTTTGACTTTATCCCCATGGTAAACGGTGCTTTCTGCTGCCGGTTCTTGGGCGATAACCTTTCCTCGCGCCACGGAACCGGAATACTCGGTGCTCTTTTCCATCTGTACTTTCAAATCAGCGAGAATCTTGGTGGCTTCTGCCTCGTTCTTACCTGCTAAATCCGGCAATTTGATTGGTTCTTTACCTTTTGAAATTGTCAGTTTCACCGGTGAATCGTGGCGTAAGGAAGTGCCAGCAGTGGGGTCGGTCGATATTATTTTCCCTTTTTCTACCTCGTCCGAGTATTCTTCAACCTTTTCCGCTAGCTCTAACTTCGCTTCTTTCAGTAAGGCTACCGCCTGTTCATGGTCTTTACCTACCAGTTCAGGAACTTTTACATATTCAATCCCGCGAGAAATATATAGAGTTACTAGCGAGCTCTTCCGGGCTTTACTTCCCGCTTTGGGGTTAGTTCGGATTGCCTTATCTTGGCTTACGGTATCGGAATATTCGCGCACAGTTTTTACTTTTAACTGCGCCTTAGTTAGCAGCGATTCGGCTTGAGTAGCGGTTTTGTCCTGTATGTTAGGTACGGTTACTGTTCCGCCTGGTCCGAAAGTGAAATACCATCCAGCTATTGCCCCACTGCTTACTAAAAGTAGGGAGATAACCAGTGCCCATATCCAGCGTTTTTTACCTTTAGAGCGGCGCGGTTGCTCTGTGGCAGCGGCTTTATCGAAACTCTGTCCGTTCGCCTTTGCTTTAGTAATAGCTTGGACGGAGTTATGGTTCCCGCTTGACTTAGCTGGTCGTGATGTCGGTTGAACCGGCTGCACGGAAGAATCGGTTTCCCAGTTAGAGGAGGGGTTAGGAGGACGGACAGGGGTTGCGGGTATTTCGGGCTCTGACAGATGGAAAACCGGGAGAACCGCGGTTCCGCCCTTTCCTAGGGGAGTGTGTTCTGTTTCGCTCTCTGGGCTCGGGTTTTGAGGACGCTTTGCTTTGCGTTCTTTAAGCGTAGGGCTAAGGCAGCTAGATACTGCTTGCACCAGCTCTAAGGCGAGTGAGGCATCGGCGGGACGCTCACTGACATTCCGGGCGGTAAGCGCCGCGATTAGGTCGTCTACTTCGCTTGGAATCCAGGGAAGTAAATCAGAAAGAGCCGGTACGTCCTCGCTTACATGCCGCCAAGCAGTCCGAATCGCGGTATCGCTTTGAAAAGGAGCTATCCCGCTGATGAGCTCATAAAGCATAATCCCGGCGGAATAGACGTCACAGCGCGCATCGGAACTGGTTTGTGAAATCAGTTCGGGAGCCAGATAGTTCACAGTCCCCATAACCGAGCCGGTAGTGTTGCCAGTTGCTTGATTAACGGCGTGCGCTAAACCAAAGTCTGCCACCTTGACCTGCCCGTTAGGGGTAAGCAGAATGTTTTCGGGTTTAATGTCCCGGTGAATAATCTGCATACTGTGGGCGGCTTGCAACGCTGCCAGGACTTGGGCGGTAATCTCTAAAGCTCGTCCTAAAGGTAATGTTCCTTCCCGCGTGAGCACCTGGCGCAAGTTAGGTCCATTTACAAATTCCATCACCAGGTAGGGGCGTCGTCGCCAAATCCCCTGATCAAAAATTTGAACAATTTCTGGGTGCATTAGGCGGGCAGCTGAGCGCGCTTCTGCCTCGAAACGATCAACTAGGGAAGTGGTGCTAGCCAGGTGCGGATGCATTATTTTTAACGCCACGTCCCGCCCTAAACGTTCATCGTGAGCACGGTAAACACTCGCCATGCCCCCGGTATCGATAACTTTTACTATCCGGTATCTTTCATCAATCAACCGTTTTAGCATTTGGTCGTTATCTGGGGCGCTTTGCTTTTCGGAAGGAATCTGTCCCAACTCAGTTTGCTGGGGTGCGGGCGGTGAAACCTGAGGATTCGCTTGAGCGGCATTATCTGTGCTTTTTGACGGCATATTTACGCTATGCGAATCCTGCGGGGTGGAGCGAGAGTGCCCGGTATCGTCCGTTTCGATTCTCATATTTTCATCTTAAAGGGAGAAAGGGGGATTGCTGGTAAACGGCGCGGATAGGACGCGGCTTGCCCTCTCAGATAGGGTGGGAGTATGGATATGATTAGTTTTAAGGAAGCAGCTGAGCGGCTGGGCATAAAGGTTACTCGTGCCCATCGCCTATTAAATGAGCATCGCCTATTAGCTTTGCCCGATTCGCAGGGGAAACTGCAAATCGTATCTGATTGTTTACTGGATACTCCCGAGGGGTGGACCTTAGTGGAGCGTTTACCGGGAACTATGCTCACCTTGCTGGATGGAGGTTTTTCTACCCAAGAGGCAACCGAGTGGGTACTGTCACCGCAGCCATTGTTAGATGGGCAGCGACCGCTTGATTTATTGCGGGTCGGCACTCACAGCACCGTGAACGCAGTAGCAGCCATGCAGGCTCTATAGGGCTAAGATTTGCGTTCTACCAGCAAACGTCCAAGTTCTAATAGCGCCTCGCGTCCGCTCTGATTGAAATTTCCGTTTTCTACCAGAGCATTTCCGCGCATCGCATATTCATTAATCAACTCACGATGCTTATCACGTACCCCCTGTTCGTTTAAGGCTTGGGTGAGTTCTTGAATCTGTTCGCTAGTGGCGGCGCGATTGGCAAAGACTTGTTGGAGTTTTTCGAGGGCGTTTTCAGATAGCATCTGTCTAGCTAGCGACCACAGAACGGTTTTCTTCCCCTCGGTTAAATCGCCCCCTGCCGGTTTACCTGTTTGTCTGGGGTTGCCGAATACTCCCAGTTCATCGTCACATAGTTGGAAAGCAATGCCCCAGTATTCTCCAATTGCAAATAGGGTTTTCAACTGGCTATCGCTGGCATTAGCTAGGCGAGCCCCCAAGGTTAAAGGGTGAGCCACCGAGTAGCGCCCTGACTTGTGACGAATAACGGTTAGAATCTGCTCTAGCGCGGTGGCGGGGTCAAGGTTATCGGTTTCTAGGCGTAAATCTAGGTATTGACCGACCCCAACTTCCCGGGTCATTTCGGTCCAGTTTGTGAAGAATTCATATCCGGTTTCCAGGGTGCTCGCTACGTTAAAAGCGTAGTAATCGGCTACTGCTAGCAGTACATCCCCGAGGAGAATTCCTGCCATTTTTCCGTATTCTGTGCTGTTTCCCTGCCGGTTTCCCGCCTGGTGATTTTTAGTGAAACTAATATGGGTAGCGTCTTTACCCCGCCTGAGTGGCGCATTGTCAATAATGTCGTCATGTACGAGGGCGCTAGCCTGGTAAATTTCTAACGCTATCGCCAGGTCGTAGACCCCCCTAGGGGGAGTGGTTTGACCGCCGCTGATAGCAGCGAATCCAGTTTGGGCGAGTCGCGCGCGGGTACGTTTTCCGCCACGAAGAGAGGCTAGACCCACTTCGAATAGTTCTTCTATTCCCTCTAAGTTACGCCAAGGCTGGATTCCTTCTTTCCAGGCTTTGGGCAATAATTCCTCTATCTGGGTGGAAAAATCCTGGTTGTTTGGCATTAGTTGCTACTCCGTTCCCGTTTTTCTCTCCTCTAGCCGCGAAATAATCTCTAGATTTGTGCTAGAAAGTGTGGTATTGAATTATAATTATTGAGCATTCTCTGTGAAATCGTTTAGAAATCAGGAAAGGTCGCTGTGACTCCTAAACCTGCTCAATCTGAATCTAGCGCTAATAGTTCCGCTAAAGCGAACGCTACCAAGGGCGCTACCAAGAAAACTACTGCTACAAAGAGCGCTAAAAGTGCAGTAAAATCGGCAGACAAGTCTACAAAGACAGCCAGTAAAACTGCTACCAAGAAAAAAGTAACTGGCACTAAGGCAGCGGCAAAGACAAAAGCTACCTCTGCAGCCGCCAGTAAGACTAAAACTAAGTCTACTGCTGTAAAGCCAGCCGCGAAGTCATCTTCGACACCGAAGGCAACAGACAGCCAGAAGCCAGCCGCAAAGAAAGCAAGTTCGGGGAAGAAAACTACTGCGCCGAAAAAAACAGCTGCTAAAAGTACTACTAAGACTACGGCAAGCGCTTCCAAGACTTCCGCAGCTGCCAAGAAAACTACCGCTAAGAAAACCAGCACCGCCAATGCAAAGGTAGAAAAGACCGAGGGGAAAGAAACCGCAGCCAAGTCGCAAAAGAAAACTACTTCCAAAAAAACTACCTCAGCGAAGAAAACAACTGCGAAGAAAGCGGTAACGAAGAAAGCGGCTTCAAAGAAAACCAATAGCAAGCAAACCAGTGCCAAGAAAAAAGAAGCAGAGGTCTTGCCAGCCGAGGAAGAAAAAGAGCTGCTAGAAGCGCCACTCGCTGAGGACGAGGGGGCGGGTGAACCTGAAGAACACGATTTAACCGCTGAAGAAGACGAGGACATTGACATTGATGTCGATTTCGACCTCGATGAGGACGATAATGACGATGATGATGACCTGCACGGTGAAGATCGGGAACCAGAGGATGACGAGGAAGAAGAAACCGACACTGCTCCCGGCAATGCTCTTGACGGATTGAACAAGGCGATTGCCCAGGCAAAAGCTAATGCCAAGGGGCAAAAGAAAGGCAATTCGTTCACGGTTTCTGATTCTGATGAAACCGATGAACCGGCACAGCGGGTCACAGTAGCGGGGGCTACCGCCGATCCGGTCAAGGACTACCTAAAACAGATTGGCAAAGTAGCCTTGCTTAACGCTGCCGAAGAAGTCGATTTGGCTCGCCGGATTGAAGCTGGTCTTTACGCTGACCACAAGCTAGAAACAGAATCAGATAACCTGACTTCCAAGATGCGCCGCGATTTACATTCCTTGTCAATAGATGGGCAACACGCCAAGAATCACCTATTAGAAGCTAATCTGCGGCTGGTGGTTTCGCTGGCGAAACGTTACACCGGTCGGGGAATGTTGTTCTTGGATCTAATCCAAGAGGGTAATCTGGGTCTGATTCGAGCAGTTGAAAAATTCGATTACACCAAGGGGTATAAGTTTTCTACCTACGCTACTTGGTGGATTCGGCAGGCGATTACTCGCGCTATGGCTGACCAGGCGCGCACTATTCGTATTCCTGTTCACATGGTGGAAGTTATCAACAAGCTGGCCAGGGTGCAGCGACAAATGTTGCAGGATTTAGGGCGCGAACCTACTCCAGAGGAACTGGCTAAAGAGCTAGATATGACTCCTGAAAAAGTAGTAGAGGTGCAAAAATATGGTCGCGAACCAATTTCTTTGCATACTCCGCTAGGCGAGGACGGCGACAGCGAGTTCGGGGATTTGATTGAGGACTCCGAGGCAGTGGTACCTGCCGATGCGGTTAGCTTCACCTTGTTGCAAGAACAGCTGCGGCACGTCCTAGACACGCTTTCCGAGCGGGAAGCCGGGGTAGTGTCGATGCGTTTCGGTTTGGGCGATGGACAGGCAAAGACTTTAGACGAGATTGGCAAGGTTTACGGGGTGACTCGTGAACGTATCCGCCAGATTGAATCCAAGACTATGTCGAAGTTGCGACATCCCTCCCGCAGTCAAGTGCTGCGCGACTATCTAGACTAGCGTTTCACCACGCTTTTATCGTTTCGGCGTCCTAGCGAAAAGCTAGGACGCCGAGTTAATTTTTGCCGGACGCGAAAGCAAGGCAAGTGAGCGTGACTTCAGCACGCCCTCAAGTAAAGATAGAAAACATGAGCCAGAAGAACTATGTTTTTACCAGTGCTGACCGTTGCGATACCTGCGGAGCGCAGGCTTGGGTACTTGCCAGTCTAAACAGCGGCAACCTGTTTTTCTGTGCCCATCACGCAAATACTCTAGTTCCCGCATTGCGCCAGGCGGGAGCAGAAATTATTGATAACACCTCGCAGTTGCATTTGGAGGAAGCTGAAAACGCCCCGCTAACCTCACTATCTCGCGCCCGCTAAGGGACGGCTAACTGCTGTTTCCTGACTTTAGTTTCCCGGTCTTTCTTCTTGACCTTCTTGCTGACTAGGGTTATTTTCTAATCCCTGACCATTATCGCTACTCATGTCGGGCATAGTCTCTTGAGACGAGGACGCGCTAGGAGAAGAATCAAGACCTGAAGTTTGCGTTGCCTTTACTTTAGAATCGGGTTCGATGGCGGGTTGTGGCTGGGGGAATGCTTCCGACACTGGGAATCCTGGGGTGGGGAAACCATATCCTTGCTTTTTCGGGGGGTAGTACCCGCCGGTTGGATTTTGTAGATTGTTCGGCGGATACGGATAGGGGTAAGGATAGTAGTTGTTAGCTGCAGATTGACGGGATTTTCTCGGTCTATTCTTTAGCTTGCCTACCACTGCTGCTACCGCCACGATAACTGCAGTAGCAATCAACCCAATCGGGATGATAGTCCCTAGAAGTGCGAAAAAACTACGAGGCTTATGGTGATTACGTTGAGCAGTAATGGTAACCGTTCTGTCTATTTCATTAACGCTGTTTACCGACCAAGTATCTCCTGAGCTCTCCCCAATAGTGGATCCTTCCGAGTCTTCGGATTCTGCTGATTCAGCTGACTCTACAGTTTGAATATTTCCTGGGAAAGTAACTCGCAGCCCACCGACGCTTTCAGTACCTTCATTAGTGGCAGTGTCCATATCGGGGTCAGATTCAGTATCGCTATCGTAATCGAGACCAGTATCGCTATCGTTATTGTTATCCCTGCCAAGACCAGCTGCGTAAAGTGTCTGAGCTATGCTAGGGGAAATGTTCAAGATTATTTCGTTCTCGGTGACTAGCCAACCACTCGCACTTTGATAGTCCTCTTTAAGCTGACCAGTTACTTCAAGGGAAAGGGAGGAGGTTGATGAATCGCAGCTTTCTACCTTGAAATCGCTAAGAGAAGTAAGTATGTCAGGAAGAACTTTACCTGATGCCACCATTCCGCAGGTTAAAGTTGCCCAAGGTGTTTCCACATCAAGAGGAAAACCGATTTGAATATGGGCACGTACGGTTAAATCTCTATCTATGGTGATTCTAATATCTCCGCTTTCAGCGTTCGCCGGTGCGACGGGTACAAGTAAACTAAAAACAGTTAATGCGGTGCCAAGAAGTATCATTGATAGGCGTTTCAAAGCGATTCCTCTTCCCTAATTATTATCGGCAGTTTATTTGCCTTTATTAACTCATATTTTCGTTTCGTGGGGACTGGAACTGCTATTCTGAAAAGTTAGACTAACGCCCGGAAAACCCGGTATCGGCAGTTTTAGGAAAATAGATTTAATAGTTTTCTCGGTAATCGGGCTAAGATAACCCGCCAAAACAGGGAAGCTATTAGCATGAGGATATCGTGCTATTATGCTCGGTATCTGTTGGTAGTATCTGGTCTATTTCCAGTTTTAAGCTCCCAGGATTAGGGAACTGCTTTATGGTTTCCTATTTCGGCTATTTTTTCTTTTTTGCCTATTATTGTTGTTCATAGCTACCTAGGTTCTTGAGACGAGGGTGCGCTAGGGGAGAAATCGGATTCGACCTCGGCGGGGGCAGAGTTGAAGCTCGGTTGAGTATTAGGGAAAGCGTATCCCAAAGGCTGCCCATTATTGATTTGAGGTAATGAGGGAGCTTGCGGGGAGGTAAAACCGCCGAAGTGCTGTCCCATTTGCGGGTTGCCTCCATTTAAGGGGAATCCTGATTGGGTTGCATTGGGGACGGGATATACCTGTTGGGGGCTATAGGGAGAGTAGGGGCTTGGTGACATATAGCCTCCCGGCGGGGTTTGCGGGAAATACCCAGGCATAGCTGCTTGCGGGTAGTATCCGCCATAGCCAGGAAGGTAGTTTCCGGGATTTTGCAGTTTCTTCTTGGGGGCAGTCGCCAATACGAGTATCCCGACTGATGCCACAATAAACAGCACTGCCGGAATCGCGAATCCCAGACTTATTCCCGGTTCAGATGGATGGCGAGCAGCGGTGAATACCACTCCTTTGTTATCTTTTATTCGTTTTTTCTGGTCAGCGGTTAAAGGTTTTTCTAAGATCCAGGTGTTTCCAGATATTTCTCCAATATCTGGGGTAACGCTTTTTATTTTCCCGGGAAATGTGTAGCGGGCAATCCCTAACGAGGTGTCTAAGTTGCGAGAGTCCCAGGTCGGATTGTCAATAGTTAAGACTAATGTATCGTCTCCGGTTAGTTTTAAAGACTTATCGGAGCTGGATTGCTTTAGGGTTTCTTCATCGTAATAACCGCTATGTCTGAGGAAGAACCGATTTCCCTCAAAGTGGCAGCCATCCAGTTGTAAGTTATAGCCGTCCTCCTCGGGGTGCAGATTTTTAATTTCCTGTTTCCGCTCAGCTGTCAGTGCTTCGCAAATCTCCTGGGAATCCTCAGTGTTATATTTCTTGGTGAGTTCTTGCTTTTCACCTTGGTAGCTTGTGTTATTAAAATGTAAATTTTCGGACAATGACCAATCAAAATGGTATCTAGTTGCTGCTTGAGCCGAGGAGACCGGCAAAACTAACCAGGAAAGTGCTACCAGGCTAGCTAGCGTAATACCAAATAAAACCCGAGGTAACCGTTGGAGAGCATTGATGCGTTTCATCAGGATTCCTTACCAATAAGTACAGAGCTGGATTCAGAGAAGAATTATTCCCGATTATAATTCCTCTCATCTGCTATCAGCAGGTTTTATAGCTAAAATCTCGGTAGTATTCATATGTCTTCCATAAACCCGTTTTATTGCGTCCGGTCGCACGTATGAACGTGCACCTAAAATTCGGTTTCAGATTGTTGATAGTGCCAATATTGCAATCAACCTCGCTGAATCCGGCGGGGAGTCCCTCACAATCACTCGTCCTCGGAAAGCCAATCGCAACCGTAAAAGCACCAACCCTTAAACTAGGGGGGTGGCTACTAATACGAAATCGGATTACACCGCCCGGCATCTGTCGGTACTAGAAGGACTGGACGCAGTTCGCAAGCGTCCCGGTATGTATATCGGCTCCACCGATCACCGCGGGCTAATGCACTGCCTGTGGGAAATCATCGACAACTCGGTAGATGAAGCGCTTGAAGGCTACTGTACGCAGATTGACGTGACTATCGGCGATGATTATTCGGTTTCGGTCTCAGACAATGGTCGCGGTATCCCGGTAGATGAAGTACCGGGGGTGGGGCTATCCGGGGTAGAGGTCGTCTACACCAAGCTGCACGCGGGCGGAAAGTTCGGAACCGGCTCCTATGGGGCAGCCGGCGGTCTGCACGGGGTAGGCGCCTCGGTGGTAAACGCCCTCTCGGCTCGCCTAGATGTGCAGGTAGATAGGGGCGGGAAAACCTATCAAATGTCTTTCCTACGCGGGGAACCCGGAGAGTTCGATGACACTAAATCCCGCACCCCCTCCTCGCCATTCAAAGCCTTTACCAACGAATCTAAACTGAAAATAGTGGGGAAAACCCCGAAAAACCAGAGTGGAACCCGGGTACGTTTCTGGGCAGATTTCCAAATCTTCCCGAAAAGCGCCTCCACCGGTTTCTCCTGGGAACACCTATTGGAGAGGGCGCGACAAACCGCATTTTTAGTGCCGGGACTAACTATTAACTGTCGAGATGAACGCCCGGAAGAACCCTTAGAAGAATCTTTCAAAGCCGAGGGGGGAACCAAAGATTTTGTCGAATTCCTAGCCCCTGATCAGGCGATTGTAGACACTTGGTGTATTCGTGACCAGCGCACTTACAGCGAAACTGTGCAACAGTTAGACCAAGAAAGTGGGCACTTACGCCCGGTAGAAGTAGAACGCACCTGTGATATTGATATTGCCCTGCGCTGGGGTAACGGTTACGACACCGTAGAGCGCTCTTTCGTGAATATCGTAGCCACCCCCATGGGCGGCACCCACGTGATGGGATTTGAAAACGCCCTGTTGCGGGTACTTCGTAGCCAGATTGAGAAAAATAAGAAATCGAAACGCCTAAAACTGACCCAAAAAGAAGCCAAAATCCGAATCGAAAAAGAGGACGTGATGGCGGGGCTGACCGCGGTGGTGACTGTGCGGCTACCCGAACCCCAGTTCGAGGGGCAAACCAAGGAAGTCCTCGGTACTCCCCAGGTGCGCCAGGCGGTCTTAAGTGCGGTTAGTTCCTGGCTGGAAAAGAAGTTTACTTCCTCAAAACGCGACGATAAACAGCAAGTATTTTCCCTGATGGAAAAGGTAGTGGGGGAGATGCGGGCGCGAGTGAGCGCGCGGCATCAAAAAGAGATTTCCCGGCGTAAAAATGCTCTGGAAACTTCCTCGCTGCCGGCAAAACTCGCGGATTGTCGCTCTAATAAAGTGGAAGATTGCGAACTGTTTATTGTGGAGGGCGACTCGGCGCTAGGAACTGCGAAACAGGCGCGCTCCTCCGATTTTCAAGCATTGCTGCCGATTCGCGGAAAAATTCTGAACACCCAAAAAGCCTCCACCTCCGATATGCTTTCCAACGCCGAATGTGCAGCGATTATTCAAGTAATCGGAGCAGGTTCGGGACGCAGTTTCGACCTAGACTCGGCCAGATACGGCAAAGTCATTATGATGACCGATGCCGATGTGGATGGCGCACATATTCGCACCCTCTTGCTCACCCTATTCTTCCGTTATATGCGCCCCCTGATTGCCGCCGGGAGAGTCTATGCGGCAGTCCCTCCCTTGCACCGGATTGAAGTGCCAGCTCAAGGGCGGAAAAAGAAAGAAATCATTTACACCTATTCCGAGGACGAGCTGCATCAGCGGCTGCGCGCCCTCGCCAAAAGCGGACGCAAATATAAAGAACCCATCCAGCGCTATAAAGGTCTGGGCGAGATGGATGCTTCCCAGCTAGCGGAAACTACGATGCAGCGCGAAAAACGAACCTTGAGACAAATAACTTTCGCAGACGAGGCAGCCCTGGCAGAGGCAGAAAATATTTTTGAACTACTCATGGGCTCCACGGTAGCTCCCCGGCGGGAGTTCATTGTGGCTGGAGCAGACCAGTTAGCGGCAGAACAGATTGATGCTTAAAGGCTTTTTTAGTTTGCTCGTCCACCCCACATAGAATAGAGGTATGTCACTAAGTCTGCGCGAAAGGTTAGGTTGCCTCCCCTCAGCCCCAGTACCTCCCGCACACCTGGGGCTATATTGGCGTCCTTCGCATGAGACCGATTCTTGGCGAATCCGGGAATTAATCCATTTGACGGAAAAGAACTCTAATCCGGCGCGCCCAACTTCCGAGGGGGAAATCTCGCGCCTAACCCGAGCTCTAACCCACCCGGAACTGCAAGACTGCCTGATTGGTCTGGATTCGCGCGGTAACCTGGCGGCTTTCGGGTCAGTCACCTTGCAGCCAGATGAAAAAAGTTACGCTCGCGCTGATTTATTCGCGGTCACTGCCGAGCATTGGCGAGGACGCGGAATCGGTAAAGCCCTGCTGGCTTGGCAAGATGTGCGCGCCCGGGAACTAATGTTGGGATATTACGGAAGTGACTATGACCGTCCCGCGCAAATCCGTAACGTGGTAGATGAGCGGGCCGGGGACAGACGGATGCTCTATGCGGCTGCCGGTTTTTCAGCCCAACGCGCGATTAAAGTTTTTTCGCACCATCTAGCCCCAGACGTTCTCGCTGATTTATCGGGAAAATTCCCTACTAAAGATGTGCGGATAGTCTCTGCCCGCCGTCTCTCGCCCGATCAGTGGGAAGAAATCAAAGCTCTCCACGTAACTAACTCTGCCCGCCTATATGCCGATAAAGGAAATGCTTCTCGCTGGTGGGGTCGGGTTTTAGGTAATCTTGCCCCCGATTTGTCATTTGCGGCTGTATCGATGATTTCGGGGCGAGTGCTTGCCTATTGCCTGGTGGTTTATCGCGATATTTGCCAAAGTAGCTGCCTGGACAGCGAGGGTACATCTGAACAAATAATTCCGACCGTAGCGGTCGATATTTTCGGTGATGACCGCCAAAATGCCGATAGTCATGGCACAGATTTTTCGGTGCTAAAACAGGTGCTTTGTCAGGTTTTAACCGCCTGTCAGCGCTTAGGGTATAAACAGGTGTTCGCTGAAGATAACTATCCAACCCTTGGTGATTTGTCCCGGGTGTGTGTTGCCTGTGGCTTTCAGCTTGCCGGAGCACGCATGATTTACACGGTGGAACTGTAATGAATCAGCAAGAATGGCAGCTGCCCGAAGGCGAAGATAAATACTGTTGGCGTCGTTTAGGTCCTAAAAATGTGCCAGAAATGGGTAATCTGATTCGCCGAATTGAGGATTTTGATAACCCTCCTTTCCGCACCGCTGTCGGTGAGATAGAAGCATTCTTTTCAGCCCCTACTAAATGGCGCACGATTGGGGCGTTCGGTGCAGATAATAACCTGGTTGCCTATGCGCAGGTACGTCCGCGTTTATTGGTAAATGAAGTGGTTTGTGATGGGGGAGTAGATCCGCGCTACCGTGGTCAAGGTTTGGGCAGAGCCGCTATTACTTGGCAACGTGACCAGGCAAGTATCCTCTTAGATGCTTCCCGCCCCGGTCGCGTCCTTTTCTATGTAGAAGACGTTTCCCCCGATTTGTCTAGATTGCTGTTAGATGCCGGCTATCTAGAAACCGATTCTTTCGTGGATGTCTGCCGAGACTTGACGAATCCGATTAAGCCAGCGCCAGTTCCTTACCCTTTCGAGGTAGTTCCCTGGGATGAGGAACTTGATGAAATGCTGCGTCACGCTTTGAATCGGGTTTTGAATGATAATAATCCTGAATCTGGCTATAGCGTTGAAGATTGGGCTACCCGGCGAGCAGCTTTTACTCCCGATTGTTCTTTTGTGGCGCTTGATAAAACTACTGACCGTTCCCAGATTGCCGGATTCGCGCTTTCTTCTGTTTATCGCCAAGATTGGACGGCGGTTGGGAATCGTCAGGGATATATTGATTTGCTGGGTTTGCTACCGGGATGGGAAAATGCGGCGATTTTGCGGGCTTTAATCGCTGGCGTGCTCCAAGCATTTAGGGAACGAGGATTCGCCACTGCGGGGGCGCTGTTACCGGCTACCGTCGATGCATTAACCCGGAAGCTTTTTGTAGAAGCTGGTTTTAGGACTGTCGGAACTTCAACCCAATATGCGATAGATACCGCCGCCACTAGCGATTCTTAACTCTTTAACCTGCCGAGATTGTTTTTCCGGCTACTCAGGTTAGGGCGCGACTTACTGTTACCGGCTATTTACCCCAGGTAATAGATTTGGCGTTTTAAGGCGCTACCAGAAGCGTCTCGTTTCTCGGTTACTTCTGGCAAAGAAACGGGGGAACCATCCTTTGTGAGGGCGCGTGGCGGGGTAGCGGTAACCGCTGCCAGCGACAAGCGGCTCTCTCCCTTTAGGAAACGCTGACAGCGTACCCCTTGTCCGGCGCGTCCTTTTTGCGGATACTGCAATAAGGCAGTGACTTTAGCGCTGGTTTGTCCGCTACCAGGCGTAGAAGTAGAAATCCCCGCGACTGTTACCACCAGGGAAGACTCTAGGGCATCGGCACTGATTACAGCGGCGGATATTACTCGGTCACCGCCGGAAAGTTTCATACCGCAAATACCTTGACCCGAGCGTCCCTGAGGACGTACTTTATCAGCTGGGGTACGCAGCAATTGCGCAGCCGAAGAAATCAGTATGAAAGTACCATCGTCGCCCCCAAAACCAGCAGCTACCACCTGATCGGCATCATCAAGACCAATTACCGAATAAGAATCCTGAGTAGATAACACTTCGGGACGTATCCGTTTAATAGTGCCGCCACTGGTGGCAGCCCACCAGGTAGGTCCGTCCTCATCGAGGGGAACCAACCCCACTACTTTCTCGCCGTCCTCTAGGTTCAACAGCCTAGAGATTGGGGGAGTGCCCCGCAGAGAGGGAGCCGTGGCCGAGCGTACCAACGCCGGAACTTCCAGCGCCGCGAGCTTATATAAAATCCCGCGGGAAGTAATTGCCCCCACCTGACCGCGGGCAGTAGTTTTTGCCGTGGAAATAATCGCGTCCCAAGGTTCGCGTCCCTCATCAGGGGATAAAGCTTCATGACCGGGGAAACGTGCCACCATTCCCCCAGCTCCCAACACTACCGTGGCGGGTTCATCGGGAATCTCTAAGGGGGTGTCTTTTTCTGCTTCTAGCTGCGCTGCGCCCTCTTCGGCCAGTAAGACCGTTCTCCTGGAATCTGCGCGTTTTTCTGCCACTTCCCGCAGCTCGCTGGCCACCAGTTCCTGGCGTTTCTCCCGCGAAGCAATAAGCGCCTCTAGCTCGGCTATTTCGGCGGTTAAGCGGTCACGCTCCGCCTCTAATTCCAGGCGAGAAAACTTAGTTAAACGGCGCAGTTGCAGGGATAAAATATGTTCCGACTGCACCTCATCTAAATCAAATGCCTCCATTAAACGGGTTTTTGCCTGGGCAGAGTCCTCGGAGGCGCGAATAATCTGGATAACATCATCAATATCGAGAACCGCAATTAGTAAGCCGCGTACCAAATGCAGCCGTTCTTGCCGTTTACGAAGGCGATACTGGCAGCGACGCATCACGATTTCCATACGGTGATTTAAGAACACCTGTAGCATTTCTTTTAGCCCCAGGGTGCGCGGTTGTCCATCTACCAGAGCCACCGCATTAACCCCGAAAGAATCCTCCATAGGGGTGTGTTTGAATAGGCTAGCGCGCACTGCCTCGGGGTTAAAACCGGATTTAACCTCTATTACCAACCGCATATCGTGTTCGCGATCAGTTAGGTTAGTAACCGCTGAAATGCCTTTTATCCTGCCTTTTTGTACCCCATCTTTGATTTTTTCAATCACTTTTTCCGGGCCAATCATATAGGGCAGTTCGCTCACCACTATTCCCATTTTTCGGGCGCTAACTCGCTCAATAGTGGTCTTGGCACGGGTGCGGAAAATCCCCCTGCCGGTTTCATAGGCTTGGCGAATACCGTCTAAGCCCACAATTATTCCGCCCCCCGGCAAATCAGGGCCGGGAATAAAACGCATCAAATCTTCGGTGGTGGCATCGGGATTTTCTAGCAGATGAATCGCGCCCGCCACGGTTTCCCCCAAGTTATGAGGAGGAATATAGGTGGCCATCCCCACCGCAATTCCGTTAGCCCCATTAACTAATAAATTCGGGAATGCTGCGGGCAAAACCGCTGGTTGCAGGAACTGATTATCGTAGTTGGGTACAAAATCGACGACATCCTCGTCGAGATTGGCTACCATATCTTGCGTAGCGGGAGCCATCCGAACTTCCGTATAGCGCGCCGCCGCCGGGCCATCATCTAAAGAGCCAAAGTTTCCGTGCCCATCCACTAGCGGCATCCGCAGGTTAAAATCTTGCGCCAGACGTACCAGGGCATCATAGATAGCGCTGTCACCATGCGGGTGGAGCTTACCCATTACTTCGCCTACTACGCGCGAGCTCTTCACGTGCCCTTTACTGGGCCAGAGCCCCATTTCGCTAAGCATATAGACGATACGCCGCTGCACCGGTTTTAGACCGTCTCGGGCATCTGGCAGGGCGCGCGCATAAATCACCGAATAGGCGTATTCCAGGAAAGAAGTGCGCATTTCCTCGGAGACGTCAATATGGGTGATGTGTTCCTCAGAGGTTTCAGTTAGGGAGGGCGAGCTGGGTTTTTTATTAGTTTGGCTTTTTGGCTTGCTGGTTACCGCCGGGGCAGCGGGTGCTGCGGATTTTTCGGGCTGAGGGGAGGATCGGTCGAGAGTACTGCTCTCAGACATGGCTGCAGAAAACAGGTCAGGCTGAAGGGAATCATTCGACTTTTCACTCACCGTTCTATCAAAGCAAAAAACTGCTTAGTAGTCAGCTTAGGCTCGCGGATATGAGAGCATAAGAGGTATGGGTCACCGTGAGGAAAAGTCAGTTGGAATGCGAATATGGGATATATTACCCGGCCTTTTTGGGGCGTTTAACTGGCGAGAGGAAACTTGCTATTCTCCTGCGTTAAAACAGTTATTAGGGACGGGAAAACGTCGCCTATGTTTAGTGGTAATAGATGGCATGGGGCAGCAGCTACTTTCGGCTCGGCGCGGGCACATCCCCTTTATGCGTCCCTATCTTTCTCAACTTCCCGAGGTGCTGGGGCAGCCGTTGAAAACCTGTGTACCTTCAACTACGGTGGCGGCGCTAACTAGCTTGCATACAGGCCTTTCACCAGCAAAAACCGGTATGTTGGGGTATCAGTGTTGGGACGAAGACGCTGGGCGCGTCCTAAATCTGATTACTTTTGAAGGCTTTAAGCGCCCCGCTCAATCTTGGTGTGATTACCCTACTTTTTTCACTTACGCCACCAAAGCTGGGCTGCAATCGCGGGCATTAGTTCCCCCCGATTTTGTGGGTTCAACTTTGAGTGAAATTACTTTGCGGGACGCAGATTTTAAGGTCTCGACCGAGCTTTCAAAGCGGGCTAGCGATGCGCTTCAGGCTTTTAAGCAAGGGGTTGATTATGTTTATTTATACTGGTCAGGATTAGATCATTGGGGTCATAATTTGGGGTGGTCACATCCTAGATGGATTCAAGAACTAGAGAGCGTAGACCGCTTTTTATCCGATTTGCATTCTTGCTTACCCGGTGATGTTGCCCTGGTGGTAACCGCAGATCACGGCATGGTAAATGTTAGTGTCGATACCACGGTGGATATAGCGGAATCTGGGCTTGCGTCCCAGGTAGAGGCAGTTTCGGGGGAGCCACGCGCCCTCCATATTCGCCTGAGGGGAGATTGTTTAGAGGATCACCCTAGCGGTAATCACACTCGCAGCGCCCCTAGAACATCGGTAACCGCTAAGTGGCAGGAATATGTGGGCAAGCGCGGTCAAGTTGTAAGTGACTATCGACCCGTTTATGGCGATATTTTGCTTCCGGAGCGGATTGGGGACTTTACTATTTTCGCCAAGGGAAACTATCAATTTGTAGATACCCGTTTCCATAATCCGTCAGTATTACAAATGGTGGGGGTACATGGGGCGCTCACCCCACAAGAAATGGAGATTCCCCTGATTATCGCCTAGTTTGCCCTACTTGAGCATCTTAGGTAAAAGATTATGCAATCAGAGCTTCCTGACAAAGCGAATCGGGCGTTACCGTGGTTTCGTCCCAAAAACTATGTCGTCCCAGCTGGGGATAGACTTTCGATGAGAGCGCCGATGTTTGCTTTTAGCGCTTTTTTCGGTGCTGGCA
>NZ_RPZY01000010.1:0-4173 GCF_008661855.1 Varibaculum sp. | reverse complement strand
GCTAAGGCTGATGGCTACCGGCGCACGGGTGAGTAACACGTATACAAAATTCCGTCTACTCTTGGCCAGCCTTCTCAAAGGAAGAGGAATCAAGGATGGGATCATGAGGTCACATGTACGCTTGATTAAAGGTATTTTCCGGGAGAAGCTGGGGATGCGTTCAATTAGGTAGTAGGCGGGGTAACGGCCCACCTAGTCAACGATGGATAGGGGTTCTGAGAGGAAGGTCCCCCACATTGGAACTGAGCCACGGTCCAAACTCCTACGGGCGGCAGCAGTGAGGAATATTGGTCAATGGGCGATGGCCTGAACCAGCCAAGTAGCGTGAAGGATGACTGCCCTATGGGTTGTAAACTTCTTTTATAAAGGAATAAAGTCGGGTATGCATACCCGTTTGCATGTACTTTATGAATAAGGATCGGCTAACTCCGTGCCAGCAGCCGCGGTAATACGGAGGATCCGAGCGTTATCCGGATTTATTGGGTTTAAAGGGAGCGTAGATGGATGTTTAAGTCAGTTGTGAAAGTTTGCGGCTCAACCGTAAAATTGCAGTTGATACTGGATGTCTTGAGTGCAGTTGAGGCAGGCGGAATTCGTGGTGTAGCGGTGAAATGCTTAGATATCACGAAGAACTCCGATTGCGAAGGCAGCCTGCTAAGCTGCAACTGACATTGAGGCTCGAAAGTGTGGGTATCAAACAGGATTAGATACCCTGGTAGTCCACACGGTAAACGATGAATACTCGCTGTTTGCGATATACGGCAAGCGGCCAAGCGAAATCGTTAAGTATTCCACATGGGGAGTACGCCGGAAACGGTGAAACTCAATTGTATTGAAGGGGGACCGCACAAGCGGAGGAACATGTGGTTTAATTCGATGATACGCGAGGAACCTTACCCGGGCTTAAATTGCACTCGATTGATCGGGAAACGGTTCAGCTAGCCATAGCGAGGGTGAAGGTGCTGCATGGTTGTCGTCAGCTCGTGCCGTGAGGTGTCGGCTTAAGTGCCATAACGAGCGCAACCCTTGTTGTCAGTTACTAACAGGTGATGCTGAGGACTCTGACAAGACTGCCATCGTAAGATGTGAGGAAGGTGGGGATGACGTCAAATCAGCACGGCCCTTACGTCCGGGGCTACACACGTGTTACAATGGGGGGTACAGAGGGCCGCTACCACGCGAGTGGATGCCAATCCCTAAAACCCCTCTCAGTTCGGACTGGAGTCTGCAACCCGACTCCACGAAGCTGGATTCGCTAGTAATCGCGCATCAGCCACGGCGCGGTGAATACGTTCCCGGGCCTTGTACACACCGCCCGTCAAGCCATGGGAGCCGGGGGTACCTGAAGTGCGTAACCGCGAGGATCGCCCTAGGGTAAAACTGGTGACTGGGGCTAAGTCGTAACAAGGTAGCCGTACCGGAAGGTGCGGCTGGAACACCTCCTTTCTGGAGAGGATCCAAAGTAAAGGTTTTTGTTTTTGTACTGCTGTTGTTGTTTATTCAAGATATGATTCCGTATTAAGACGGAAGAGAGAAAGTAAGAAGCCGGGTCTAATGAAACAGACTAGGTTGAACTTAGTCCTATAGCTCAGTTGGTTAGAGCGCTACACTGATAATGTAGAGGTCGGCAGTTCAACTCTGCCTGGGACTACGAATCTTGAGATTCGGGGGATTAGCTCAGCTGGCTAGAGCATCTGCCTTGCACGCAGAGGGTCAACGGTTCGAATCCGTTATTCTCCACTCCATCAGAAACGTAAGATACGAAGATGACCGATCTATGACATATTGTACAAGCAAACAGTAATTTTAGTAGTAAAGAGCTGAAAGTATATATCATCCCGCTGACACGCAAGTGTGGGCGAATGAATAAGGAAAGTAAAGAAGGGCGCATGGCGGATGCCTTGGCTCTCGGAGGCGATGAAGGACGTGATAAGCTGCGATAAGCTCCGGGGAGGTGCAAATAACCTTTGATCCGGGGATTTCCGAATGGGACAACCCGGCGTGTTGAAGACACGCCACCTGATCATTTCAGGAGCTAACGCAGGGAACTGAAACATCTTAGTACCTGCAGGAAAAGAAAATAACAATGATTCCCCCAGTAGTGGCGAGCGAACGGGGAATAGCCCAAACCGTTCATGTTACGGCATGATCGGGGTTGTAGGACTACGTCGTTGCATGAAGACATCGGAGAAGAACTTTCTGGAAAGAAAGACCATAGAGCATGACAGTTGCGTATTCGTATGTTGTCGAAGCATAGTAGTATCCTGAGTAGCGCGGAGCACGAGGAATTCTGCGTGAATCTGCCGGGACCATCCGGTAAGGCTAAATACTCCCGAGAGACCGATAGCGAACCAGTACCGTGAGGGAAAGGTGAAAAGCACTTCGAACAGAAGAGTGAAATAGTTCCTGAAACCGTGCGCCTACAAGCGGTCGGAGCTGCTTAAAGCAGTGACGGCGTGCCTTTTGCATAATGAACCTACGAGTTGCCTTTGCCGGCAAGGTTAAGTGTGACGACACACGTATCCGAAGCGAAAGCGAGTCTGAAGAGGGCGTATAGTCGGCAGTGGCAGACGCGAAACCAAGTGATCTACCCTTGGCCAGGTTGAAGGCTGGGTAACACCAGCTGGAGGACCGCACCAATAAGCGTTGAAAAGCTTCTGGATGAGCTGAGGGTAGGGGTGAAAGGCTAATCAAACTTGGAGATAGCTCGTACTCCCCGAAATGCATTTAGGTGCAGCCTTGCGGGTTACTGATGTGAGGTAGAGCGACTGATAAGATGCGAGGGCTTCACCGCCTATCAAGTCTTGACCAACTCCGAATGCGCATCAGTTTTACGTCAGGAGTGAGGGCATGGGTGCTAAGGTCCGTGCCCGAGAGGAGAAGAATCCGGACCACCTGCTAAGGTCCCGAAATGACAGCTAAGTTAAACTAACGAAGTCTGACTGCTAAGACAGCTAGGATGTTGGCTTGGAAGCAGCCATTCATTTAAAGAGTGCGTAACAGCTCACTAGTCGAGGAGTCTGGCGTGGATAATAATCGGGTATTAAGTTGTCTACCGAAGCAGTGGGATCATTGAAATGATCGGTAGGGGAGCATTCCAGTCAGCGTCGAAGGCGTACCGCGAGGTATTCTGGAGCGTCTGGAAAAGCAAATGTAGGTATAAGTAACGATAAAGGGGGCGGGAAACCCCCTCGCCGAAAGACTAAGGTTTCCTGATCAACGCTAATCGGATCAGGGTAAGTCGGGTCCTAAGGCTCAGCCGAAGGGCGATGCCGATGGCAGAAACGGTTAATATTCCGTTACTACCTCCAGGAGTGATGTGGAGACGCAGTAGTGACAATGCCGCCATCTGACGGAATAGATGGTTGAAGGGTGTAGATGTTGATCTTGGCAGGCAAATCCACCATGAGAATCGAACCTGATAGTATGCCGCGTCCCTCGGGACAAGGCAATAGTGCATGTAATCATGCTGCCAAGAAAATCCGCTAAACTAAATCCTGTAGGTACCCGTACCGTAAACGGACACACGTAGTCGGGATGAATATTCTAAGGCGCTTGAGTGATTCACGGTTAAGGAACTAGGCAAACTGACCCTGTAACTTCGGGATAAAGGGTCCCTACCCGGTGACGGGAGGGCGCAGAGAATAGGTCCAGGCAACTGTTTAACAAAAACACAGGGCTGTGCGAAATCGAAAGATCCTGTATACAGCCTGACACCTGCCCGGTGCTGGAAGGTTAAGAGGAGACGTCATCGTTGAGAGAAGCGTTGAATTGAAGCCCCAGTAAACGGCGGCCGTAACTATAACGGTCCTAAGGTAGCGAAATTCCTTGTCGGGTAAGTCCCGACGTGCACGAATGGTGTAATGATCTGGACACTGTCTCAACCGTGAGCGCAGTGAAATTTTCGTATCGGTGCAGATGCCGATTACCCGCGATGGGACGAAAAGACCCCGTGAACCTTTACTATAGATTATCATTGAAGCTGGGCACGGGCTGTGTAGGATAGGGCGGCGGCGTTGAAGGGGGGACGCCAGTATCCTGGGAGCCGCTGTTGAACTACGACCCTTCATTTTGTTGGATTCTAACCCGTCTATATCGGGACACGGATTGGTGGGTAGTTTGACTGTGGTGGTCGCCTCCAAAAGCGTAACGGAGGCTTCTAAAGGGGCCCTC
>NZ_RPZY01000022.1:0-37049 GCF_008661855.1 Varibaculum sp. | reverse complement strand
GGCGGCGCACATGGGCTAGCAGGGTGGCAACATCGGCGTCCGGGGGCAAAATCACCGGGGTAGTGGTCATTAGACCACCCGCAGTGCGTTCGCCATAGGCCATTAGGCGGCGCACGTCCTCTGCTTCCTCCGGTTCCATCTCGGCCAATAAAATTTGCGCCTGCTTTTCTGGTAGCTCATTTACTAGGTCAGTGGCATCATCTGGTTGCATCACATCTAAAACATCGGCAGCTCTGGCAACATCTAAAGAAGTTAAAATCGAAACTCGATCCTCTTGCCCCAGCTCTTCAAGGACATCGGCTAATCGTTCATCTCCTAACTGCGCTGCTACTTCGATACGGCGCTCTTCAGGAAGGTCAGCGAGAACATCTGCCACATCTGCGGCTTTTGCGTCCTCTAATTGGGTTAAGAGGGTGGTGGCTTCCTGAGGAAGAACTGATTTACGCAGGTGGGTTACCTCTGAAGGATCAACAAGTAGGGTTTCGCCGCGGCTAAGAGCCAGTGCCGAAGTAATGCGTTGCACATAGAGCTTAGTTATATACCAGTCGCGACGGTCATCTTGCTCCATACACATATCCTGGATTTTTACCTCTCCAGAACCGTCCCGCATCGACAGCACCCGATCCATGAGTTCGCCCATCACCATGGTTTCTGCAACTCGCTGTCTAAACTGGCGGATATTAACTAATCCGGTGGTGATGACCTGTCCCGGTGCGATAGCCACTATTCGGGTTACAGGGACAAATACGCGCCGGTGGGTGGCAACTTCAACTACTAATCCCACCACGGTTGGCAGTCCGGTAAAGCGTAGCACCGTGATGACATCGGTTACTCGCCCAATATTGTCTCCGACCGGGTCGAATACGCGGGTTCCCGCCAGTTTCCCGATAAAAACCCGTGAACCGATAGGTTTGATTGAGTGCTTGACGTGCTCCATAACTCTAACTTTACGTGAAGATTCGCACCGGTAAAGCTGTAAAACTTAATAGTCAGTTTTTAATATCATTTTATCTTTTAGGCTTCTAAGATCTGCCCCAGATTAGACGCTGATTCGCCCCTGGCTAAACCCGCCTGTTCTACGCTAATCGCTTTTGCATTTAAGCAGCTTAAAAGGCAAACTGTGGCTATGGCTCTAATTCCAAACCGTATGATAACTACCGCTCCCACCGGGCAGGACTTAGCGATTTTTTCTTCCCGAGAAAGCGCAGAAGAAGCCATTAATTATTTGAAATCCAAAGATTTCCCTATCCAAAATCTGGTTTTGCAAGAACGGGGATTGACCCGCTCAAACCAAGTTCTAGGGACAGTAACCTGGCCTAAAGCCATGATTTCCGGGTTTATCCGCGGGCTAATTATGGGGATATTTTTTGCTCTCCTGTTTATGATTTGGAAACCTGCCCTGTCGGTATTTGCTCCTCTAGTGGTGTTTACATTCGCGTTTTTAAGAGCGATAGAACGGTTGATAGCCTGGGCAATTCATTCTTCCGCTACCGGCGCACCCATCGCTTTCTCTTCCGCCTTTACCGCTCAAGAACAGGTGTTAATGGTTCGGGAAGACTATTTTACGGCTCGCAGGTTTCTATTGGATAATCCCCGTTTTCAAACCGCAGTAATCGAACAAGATACCCCCACCGCCGTCACTAATTCTCCCAGCGAGTTCGGTTCGGGGACAAATGAGCAACCTCGTTTCGGAGTGCGCCTTAGTCCTGATGCACGCAGGCAACTTCGTGAACAACAAGCACAGGCAAAAGATGACTCGGATTCGGCAAATATCCTTGGTGCTAACGATCAAGTTAGTCAGGGCGCTACCGGAAATAATGCGCAAGATTCTCCTCAGATAGAGGAAACTCCTTCTAAAGGGCTAAAAAGCTAGCCACCCGGATAAACGCCGGATTGGCTCGGTACAAACAGTGACTTAAATGACGTCCGTTAGTACTGGTAGAGCTGGTAGAGGTATATTTATTTTAGTTCCGGCGCAGGTTCTAATCCCGCCGGTTTTTTCATGTCCGAGATACCACTTGGAACGGCTATAAGGAGGCGCGAATGGAAGTTCGCCAGGATTTGCGGAATGTGGCAATCGTTGCCCACGTAGACCACGGGAAAACTACCCTAGTGGACAAAATGCTTTGGCAGTCCGGAGCATTCGGAGACCACGCGAGTGTAGAAAAAACCGGGGAACGGGTGATGGATTCTGGTGATCTCGAACGGGAAAAAGGGATTACTATCCTGGCAAAAAACACTGCCGTTCACTATGCGGGTAAAGCCGCTCAAAAGGTCGGAGTGAGCGAGGGGATTACCATTAACGTAGTAGATACCCCCGGTCACGCCGATTTTGGTGGGGAAGTAGAGCGCGCCCTCTCAATGGTGGATGGGGTAGTGCTGTTAGTAGATGCCGCCGAAGGACCCCTACCACAAACTCGTTTCGTACTGCGCAAAGCCCTAGCGGCACGCCTACCCGTAATCGTAGTGATAAATAAGGTAGACCGCCCAGATTCGCGTATCGACGAGGTTGAAGCCGAAACTGTGGACCTGCTTTTGTCCCTGGCTCAAGACCTAGTTGATGAGGGTGAAGAAGTAGATTTAGATGCTCTGCTCGATGTTCCAGTGCTCTACTGCTCGGCGAAAGCCGGATGTTGTTCGTGGAAAAAACCCGGCCGCGGTGAACTCCCCGGAAATGACCTGCACGACCTATTTGACGCAATCATTAACCGGATACCTGGCCCCGAATACGACCCGCAAGCTCCCCTGGCTGCCCACGTAACTAACCTGGACTCTTCCCCTTTCCTAGGACGCTTGGCTCTGCTGCGGATTCACAACGGTACTTTGCGACAAGGCGAACAAGTAGGGTGGGCTCGCCAGGATGGTTCAATAACCAATGTGAAACTAACCGAGCTGCTAGCCACCTTCGGTTTGGAACGCCAAAGCGTGAGTGAAGCCCACGCCGGAGACATTGTGGCAGTGGCAGGTATCCCGGACATTACCATCGGAGAATCCCTAGTAGATTTGGATAATCCCCAGCCGCTACCCTTAATCACGGTAGATGATCCGGCTATCTCGATGACTATCGGAACTAACACCTCTCCGCTGGCCGGAAAAGTCAAAGGACACAAGCTCACTGCCCGCCAAGTTAAAGACCGTTTAGACCGCGAGCTAATCGGTAACGTGTCTTTGCGGGTGCTCCCAACCGAACGCCCCGATGCCTGGGAAGTTCAAGGGCGTGGGGAACTGGCGCTAGCGATTCTAATTGAGCAAATGCGCCGAGAAGGCTTCGAGCTAACAGCCGGAAAACCGCAGGTAGTTACCAAAGAAATCGATGGGAAGACCTGTGAACCTATGGAACTAATGACCATCGATGTGCCGGAAGAATACCTGGGTAAAGTTACCGAACTGATGGCGGCACGTAAAGGTAAATTGCAGACCATGTCTAATCACGGCACCGGTTGGGTGCGCCTGATTTTCCGGGTTCCTGCTCGCGGGCTGATTTCATTCCGTTCCAAGTTCTTAACCGAAACTCGTGGCTCGGGGATTGCTTCTTCTATTGCGGACGGCTATGCCCCTTGGCAGGGTGCTATTACGCGCCGTCAAAGCGGCTCTTTGGTTTCAGATCGCGCCGGGAAATCTACGCCTTACGCTATGATTCAGCTGCAAGAACGCGGTAGTTTCATTATTCAACCCGCTAGTGAGGTTTACGAGGGGCAAGTGGTGGCCGAAAACCCGCGCGGGGAGGATATGGACGTTAATATCACTCGCGAAAAGAAACAAACCAATATGCGCTCGTCTACTGCGGAAGCCTATGAGGGGCTGATTCCGCCGCGCATGCTCACCTTGGAAGAGTCTTTGGAATTTGCGGCCGAGGACGAATGCGTGGAGGTTACCCCGGAAGAAATCCGAATCCGCAAAGTGGTATTAAGTGCGCAAGATCGTTTCAAAATTGCTTCGCGTCGGCGCCGCCAGGAACGCGACGAATAGCAGATTTTGAGAGACGAGAATCGGGCTAGATTTTTGGCGCAGGCGGGACTCTTTTTCCGGTCACCATTTTTTCTGCCGGAACTGTTACCGGTCCTTTGCGGGTCAAAATAGTGACGCTAGCAGGGCTTACGTCCAGGACTTCCCCAAGAGCGTCATAGAGCCCATCGGCTTCTCGTCTACGCAGTACCACCCGTTCTCCGACTTTCCAAGACATCCAAGGCAAACGGGGCGGCGGTTTTTGATTGCCTACTAAGTTCATAGTGAGATACTAGCAATATCGATACTTAAGGAGAGTAAATGACTTACGTGATTGCGGAACCATGCGTAGATGTTAAAGATCGCGCTTGCGTTGATGAATGCCCAGTGGATTGTATTTACGAAGGTAAACGTACTCTTTATATTCACCCTGAAGAATGCGTGGATTGTGGGGCTTGTGAACCGGTTTGTCCGGTGGAAGCTATTTTCTATGAGGACGATTTACCTGAGGAATGGTCTGATTACTATCGCGCGAATACTGACTTTTTCGATCTTAAAGATTTAGGCTCTCCCGGGGGGGCTTCCAGTGTGGGACCTACGGGATATGACGATCCTATGGTTGAAAAGCTTCCTCCCCGCGCGGAATAGTTTTACGGACGCATTACCCGTTTCACTTTTTCTGGTGGACGCGAGGGATTTTTGCCCTACCGCTGTCTTAGGCTGGGAACATGAGAAACACTAGATTTCCCCGTCCTCTAGATTTGCCGGTTTTTCCTTGGGATTTGCTCACGCCCTATCGGGTTAAAGCCGCTGCTTGCGAGGGTGGGGCGGTAGATTTATCTATCGGGACTCCGGTCGATGATTGCCCGCCTCCTGCCCTGGCGGGACTTTCTCAGGCCGCTAATAGTCCCGGCTATCCTCCGGTGGCGGGCAGTGATTTGCTGCGAAATGCTATTTGTAGCTGGGCGCGCACTCGGAATATTAGGTGTATTGATGAGGATTCTTGTCTACCAACGGTAGGTTCTAAAGAACTGGTGGCTTCGTTGGGGTGGCAGTTAGGGCTCGGCAGTACAGATACGGTTTTATTCCCAGATATTGCCTACCCGACTTACGATATTTGTGCCCGATTGGCTGGGGCTAAGGGAATCGCGGTTTCTTCCGATATTTCTACTTGGCCACGTGATGCCGCTTTGGTGTGGATAAATAGCCCCGCTAATCCTACCGGCTGGGTGGGAAGTAAAGATTGGTTGCGACAGGTGGTTTCCTGGGCGCGACAGGTAGGCGCGATAGTTGCTTCCGATGAGTGCTATGCCGAGCTCACTTACGGGGTGGGCGAGCCGGTGCCCTCAATCTTGGACGAGGACGTGTGTGGGGGCACTAGCGAGAACCTGCTATTGGTTTATTCGGTATCGAAGGAATCTAATCTGGCAGGATACCGCGCGGCTTTTGTAGCCGGAGACCGAGACTTGGTTTCAGCTTTACTTTCAGTACGTAAACATATGGGGCAAATGATGCCCGCTATGGTGCAGCAGGCACTTGCGGGGGTGCTTTTAGATAGGGAGCATGTTGGTAAACAGGTGGCTCGCTATCAATGGCGGCGCGAAGTGTTGGGGGCGGCGATTTCGCGGGCGGGGTTAAAAATAGAGGATGACTGCGAGGCGGGTCTATACCTCTGGGTTTATGATCCTGCTGATAGGGCGGACTCGCGGGTGCGCTCTGGTCAGGGAGCAGATTGGCGTCTGCTGGATAAGCTTTCTAAAATTGGTCTAATTGTAGCCCCAGAAAGTTTCTATAACTGCCGTCCCGGCAAGCATGTTAGGGTGGCGCTGTGCGTAAAAGATGAGGATATTAAGAAAGCGGCTAGGCGTTTAGAACAATCATTTTAAATGGTGAAGTCTTTACGAACATGGTATAGTCTTGAGGGCGATAAGTCCTGCATATTAAATAGGGGGCGGCGTTAGCTATCTCCCTTGGGAAGGTTGTCGAAATGGCTGAAAGTTTAGGAAATGCCCAAACCTTAAATGATTTCGACCGCCAACCAGGCATTTTGCAAGTTGATGGTAAAACTATTCAATTCCCTCCCGTCAAGGCAACCTGCGGTGACCGGGGAATTGACGTGTCTAAACTTCGGGGAGAAAGCGGTCTGGTTGCGTTAGATCCCGGGTTTTCCACTACCGCTTCTTGTACTTCCAAAGTGACCTTCATTGATGGTGGTAAAGGGGTGCTGCGTTACCGGGGATATCCGATTGACCAGCTGGCAAACCACTCCAGCTTCCTGGAAGTTGCATATTTGCTGATTAAAGGAGAACTTCCTACCTCAACGCAACTAGATGAGTTCGTTAGGCGAGTTAAGCGTCAAAGGCTCTTGCACGAAGACTTTAGGGCATTTTTTACCGCTTTCCCCTCCAATGGTCACCCGATGGCTATTTTGCAGGGCGGCATTGCCGGGATGGCCACCTATTATGAAGATACTTTTGCCGATGTACATGACCTAGAATTGCAAGAAATTCAGGCAGTGCAGCTGCTGGCAAAAGTCCCGACCATGATTTCTTATATTGCCAAACGTGCCGCTGGTCTGCCATTGCTCTATCCGGATAACGAACGCTCCTATGTAGAGGACTTTATTCGTTTGACTTTCGGTTTACCCTACCAGTCATACGATATTGACCCGGCGATTATTCGCGCCCTAGAAGTACTGTTTATTTTGCATGCTGATCATGAACAAAACTGTTCGACTTCCACGGTGCGCCTGGTAGGTTCGGCGAATGCAAATATGTATGCTTCCATAGCCGCGGGGGTGGGGGCGTTGTCCGGTCCGTTGCATGGGGGCGCTAATGAAGCCGTACTCAGGATGCTGATTAATATCCGGGACAGTAAGTTGTCCATTCAAGACTTTGTTGAAAAAGTCAAAAATAAGGAACAGGGCGTTAAGCTAATGGGTTTTGGTCATCGAGTTTACAAAAACTATGACCCCCGGGCAGCAATTGTCAGAGAACAGGCACACAAAGTGCTTGAGCGGATGGGAAAAAACAATGACCTGTTTGATTTGGCTATGGAACTAGAACAGGTGGCACTCTCAGATGACTATTTCATTGAACGCAAACTATACCCAAATGTCGATTTTTATACCGGCTTGATTTATTCCGCAATGGGATTCCCCACCAAGATGTTCACCCCACTGTTTGCGCTAGGGCGACTGCCGGGTTGGATTTCTCAATATATCGAAATGCTCCATGACCCCATGACCCGTATCGGTCGTCCTCGCCAGGTTTACCAGGGAGAGCCAAAGCGCGACTATGTGCCCTTACGTATGCGAGAAGCAAAATAGAAATTCGATAAAACAAATCCTCGGGTCTATTCACGGGAATCTCACGGTTTTTGATTTGCCCATTATGCTAGATAATGTGCAGGTGTAAATAGCAACAAAGGGGAAACATGGTCGAAACTGAAGAAGCCCTGTCATCGTCAGAACTAAGTTTTTATGCCGACCCGCTTTCACCATCTCCGAAAATGCGCAGCGGATATTTACCGCGTGCATACAGTATTTGGATTATCCTTTTTTCGGCACTCGGATTTATGGCTTCGGCGCAGCTGTGGCGTACCGAAATGATTCACCGTGCCCATCCGCAGCTCGGGCTGGGCTGCTCCCTGAACCAGGTGGTGGATTGTCGGGGCGCGATGGATTCGCCGGTAGGTCACCTAGTTTTCGGTATCCCAAATTCGATTTTTGGTATGGCGTTATTCTTGGGGCTAATCATCGTTGCAATCTATCTGTTATGCGGCAAATACCTGCCAAAATGGGGATTAGTGATTTTTTGTATTGGAACCAGCTTTGGTTTACTATCCGTAATCTTTTTCTTGTTTACCTCGGCGTTTAGCCTACATTCACTGTGTCCCTACTGTTTTCTAACCTGGTTGGCAACTATTTTTCTCGCCTGGCTATCCTATGCTATTCTAGTACGCCAAGCAGCTAGCCCGGCTCGTCCTCTTAAAGGGATTCGCCGCGCTCTAGTAGGATATTGGTGGCTGGGAGCACTGCTAACAATCGCGGCAATCTTCGCCCTCCTATTCCAAGTTTTTGGAATGCAAATTTTCCGCCTCTAAACAGGTAAAATAGCCAGGCAAACAGGGGGAGTAAATGAGTAGGGAAACTGACAGCAACGCTGATACTTCCCGGGTAGTAGAAGACTATTTAAAAAATCTTCTAGGAGCTAGCGAATGGGGAGGCAAATCCCTATCCGTATCCGGACTAGCCGAAAGAATGGGGGTTGCTCCCTCAACTGCCTCAGAAAATGTTCGCCGCCTAGATAAACTAGGGTTAATTACCCACGCGCCCTATCGGGGAATATCTCTGACCGAGAGAGGGCGAAAACTAGCCTTAAAAATGGTGCGCAAGCATCGTATCCTCGAAACCTATCTGCATCAAAAACTGGGCTACCCCTGGGATCAGGTTCACTGTGAAGCCGAGATACTAGAACACGCCGCATCAGACAAGCTTATTGCTGCCATGGATAAAGCCTTGGGGCATCCTAAAAACGATCCCCACGGCGACCCCATTCCCACTATTGAGGGCGATATCCCTCCAGTATCTACTCGCCCCTTATCTGAAGCGCCCCTAAATACATCTGCCACAGTTGCGCGCATAAATGACATTAACCCGGCTTTGCTTAGATTCTTACAGTCCGTAGGGGTGGTCCCCGGGGTCGTCCTCACCCCAATCGAGAAAATTCCGGAAGCCGGAATAATGCAGCTAAAAATCAATAACCATCAGGTTACTTTAGGTAAACCAGCCGTTAAAGCCATTTGGGTAACCGACTAAAGAATTCCGGTTTTCGGTATCCGGCTTTAGTTCCCGGTAATCCTCAGGGTTGAGCCTTTCTCGCGGGTGAAAACCACTTCAATCTGATCAGTAATTTCTGAACGCAGAGAACCTACATGACTGATTAAGCCCACAGTTCTGCCCGAAACTGATGTTGATTGCAGCGCCTCCATCACCAGGGAACGTTTCGTGTCGTCAAGAGTACCAAAACCCTCATCAATAAACATAGAAGAAATCTCGACTCCACCCGCCTGTGCGGTTACCACCTCGGACAGACCTAAAGCCAAAGATAAGGAACAGTAAAATAGCTCCCCGCCCGATAGGGCGGAAACCTCGCGAACTTTACCCGAGAAATGGTCGGTGACTACCAGGGATAATGCTTGATTGCGGCGACGAGAAGATTCGCTATCACTACGTGAAAGAGAGTAACGCCCAGCCGAGATTTTCCCTAAATAGGGGTTTGCAATACCCAACACCTCTTGGAAACGATCAAGCAAAACCCAAGTCGCTAAGGGGGACTTTAAAGCGGAAGATCCTTCCCCTTTAGCGAGGTTTGCCAAAGTAATCAGTTCTGATGCGTCGCTAATATGCTTCAAATACTTCCTACTGGCAGTTTTTAGGGAGCGGGCGGCGCTGTTTACTGTCCGTAACTGTTCGTGAACCTGGCTCAGGGTTGCCTGTCGTTTTTCAAAAAGCGTTTTTTCTATTTCGACTTTGGTTTCTAATGCCGTTAAATCCGGAGGGGCGGGGGCTTGCTGTCTAAGCTTCGCTATCCGCGGTGAGCTTAGTTTCACTTGGTTTGCCTGATAGGCGTTTTCCCATTCCTCGCTTTGCACAACTAGCTTTTCATAGGTAGTTTCTTCCAGGAGGACCTGCTTTGCCTGTTCAGCGCTAAAGAAGTTTTCTGTGTTTAATGATTCTTTTAACCGTAGGTTTGCTTGGCTAAATTTGATTTCATCCGTTCTGGTCTGTTGGATTGCCTGAAATAACACCGTTAGTTTATGTTGCTCATCATTTAGCTCTTTTTGACGGGTAAAAAGATTTTCACCTGGAGAAGAAATAGCGACTTCATTTTCAATTTCCCTTATTTGACGTAAAGCATTTTGAGTATTAGTTTTTTGCAATTGGGCTTTACCGATTAAATCCCGTAGATTATCTTTATATTTACGCCCTTGGAATTCTAATTGTTTTATCCGATTATTATAGGTTTTCAGCTCTTTTGCTTGTTTTTGCAGATAATCCACTCGGGCAATAATCCTATCGGCATTTCCTGGGAAGCTATTTCTAAGACCTCCAAGCACACCTTTCAAGCGAGAGTGTTCTTCGCGTAGTTGCAACCTTTTTTGTCGGACGGCGGTTATCGCTTGGGCTCGTTGGTTGCGGATTTTTGTCAGTCCTGCCAGGGAATAATGGGGTGATGCTTTTCCCTGGGCAACCTGCGGGTGGGTGCGTGATCCGCACACCGGGCAGGGGTGGTTAGCTACTAACTTATCGGCTAATACGATCGCCGAATCTACAAAGAATTCGCGTTCATATTCGGCAGCGTCTTGGGCTATTTTCTGAGCGTCTGCTTGCAGGGTATTAAACTCTTTTTGTATTCTATTGAAACGTTGAAAATCATTCAGAAAATGTTTACGTTCACCCTGGTATTTTTGTAGTTCTATCTGTTTTTCACGTGCTTGCTCTAAATAAAGCTGTTCGCGTTCAAGGCGCATTTTATGGATTTTTTGGGTGCGAATCTGGGGAATTAGTTGCGAAATATCTTTGGATATTAATGCGCATTGACGCAAAATTTCTATATAGGACTTGGTGCTGTTTCTAGCTTCAGTTTTTAAAGCCTGGATTCTTTTTTGACGCTCAATCAGGGGAGTGAGAGCACCCAGTTCCTTAGCGATTTCTTTACTTGCCTTGGATACCTTTTCACTGAAATCAGCGAGAGACAGTTTATCTTTTCCTACAGTAAAGTCCAGAGAAATGAAGGATTCTGCTGCTAATATTTCCTGTAGTTTCTGACGGGATACTTCTAGTTGAGCCTGGTAATGAGCGCACAAATCTGAGGCAGGTTTTATGCGGGCTGCGCGCTGATGATTAGATATTTTTTCCTTATTAGATATTATTTTGTCTTGCTCAGCTGTTAGCCTTTTCTCGTCCGCAAGCAAGTGATTAAGTTCGTTAAGATCTTGGGCTAGGGTTTTAGCTTTTTCTAGCTTTTCGAGGGCGTTTTGATAACCCTGACTTGCTGCCTGAAGCTGTGCCGTATGCTCACTAATCCACGGGTCTGCTTCTTTGGTGGGCAGCGAGTAGACCCTGTTCCATGACTTGATAATCTGCTCATCTAGGACATCTGGCAGGGCTGCTAGGCTTTCATTGAAAGAGGTAAAATCGCTGCTAGGCGTGCCGAGAGAGTCTTCTAGATTTTTCCAGTTTTCCGTAAAAAGCGTTAGTTTACTAGCCAGTTCTTTTGATTCAGTTTTGGTGTTTAGTTTGGCTTGCTGGGCTCTTTCAATGAACTCTTTTTGCATTAGGGCAAAAATCCGAGTACCAAAAATACGCTGCAAAATATCTTGTCGTTCATCAGAGCTGGCGCGTAAGAAACGGGAGAATGCCCCTTGAGGCAGGATTACTGTCTGTAAGAACTGGGTTTTCGACAGGGGAAGAATATGGCCGACCAGTTCCTGATTAACAGTTTGGGGCTTAGCAGCTATCGCATCTGCCTGGGGAATACCCTCAGCGGATAAACGCCATAAAGTGGCTTGCGCTGGTTGTAGCGTGGTTCCTGTTCCGCGATGTTTAGCTCGGGTATATTGAGGGACGCGCCGCACTCGAAATAGCTGTCCGCGTGCCTCAAAATCAAGCTCTACCCAGCTGATTTGATCCGCTTGGGCATAGTCAGAGCGCATCCGGCTTTTTGAGGAACTGGATTCTAAAGCTACATCGTTATAGAGGGCGAAAACAATGGCATCGAGGATAGTGGATTTACCCGAACCGGTTGGCCCGTGAATCAGGAACAAACCGGTTGCGGTACCCAGTTTGGTAAAGTCAATAGTTTGCCTACCGCCAAAAGGCCCCACTGCCTCGAAGCTGAGCTTTAATATCCGCATTTAGATTTCCTCTCGCACCTGCTCATATACCTGTTCAATTAGCTGGTTTTCGCTGTCGCTTAACTGTTGTCCATGGCGAGCAAGACTAAAGAAGTCTTTTGCCAGGGCTGCGGGTCTATGTTGGTTTGTCTGTAACGCGCGATGTTGAATATCGCCACTTACCTGGGTGCTTTCGTGCAGCATTGCGAGGGCGTGCGGGTAGCGTTGCTTCAGCTTGGTTACCATTTGCTCTGGGCGTTGAGTATCCGTGACTGTTATTTCCAACCAGTAAGAAGAGTATTCACTATATTTTGTGCTGCTAATCAGGTTTTCAAACGAGTCTTTTATCCGGGCTAGGGGTCTATAGACCGGAGTGGGAATTAACTGTGGGTCTAAGTTTTTGGCGGCGGTATCTAAAAGCACCACCGATTTTGGAGTGTGGCATTCCGAGAATGAGAAAGCTATTGGCGAGCCGCTATAGCGCCCACTGCTAAGTTTGGTTTTTAGTCTTTGTGGTACGTGCAGGTGACCTAAGGCTAGGTAATCAGGGGCAGGTAAAATCTGGTTTTCCGCCGGATGGTTCATGCCGTAGCATTCAAATACGTCTAGAGGAACTGCCGGAACTGTTCCCACGGTAATGTCACGTTCACTGTCGGACGGTGCGGCTCCCACTGCGAAAGCATGAGCCATAATGATTGTGCGAGCCGGAGTGGTGAGGGCGCGTTGGGCTTTAGCGATTTTACGCATGGCGGCTGCAATAACTGCTGTATGGGAACGAGGGAGCCGAGGGATTTCAGCTGCTTCCGCCTCGGTTTTTTGGTTAGCAGTTATCTCGGTATCTGGGTATCCGTCATAGAGGCTGGTACGTACCATATCGGGATTCAGATAGGGTAGTCCCCACACTCGCACGGTTTCTGATTGGCTGCCTATTTCAACCGGTCGGGAAATATCGGCTAGGCAGGTACGTAGATGGAGGTTTCCGCTGACGTAAGGGGAGAGAAAACCTAGTCTTTCGGCACTGTCATGATTGCCGGGAGTTAAGATTACTGTCGTTAATTCTGTTAGTTCATTTAGGGCTTGGGAAACGATTTCTAGAGATTCCAGCGAGGGGATAGCGCGATCGAAAATATCACCACAAACTAGGACTGCTGATACAGTTTCCTCCCTGACCAGCTCAGTGAGGAAAGAGAAGAACTGACGGTGAGCCGCAGATAAATCTTCCCCATAGAGAGTGCGTCCCACGTGCCAATCGGAGGTGTGGATTAGCTTCATAAGAACATAATAGTAAGCATTATTAAATAAAACGCTTTCTGGCTAATAGTCAAACTTTCCTAGACCTAGTAGGCACGAGCGATTAAGCCTCCACCCCAGAGTGTGGCAGATGAGTCTATAGAGACCCAGATTACTGGATTCCGGCTTTAATGGCGGTGATAGCTAGTTCTGCTCTGGTTGCCGTGCCAGTACGCATAAGTATTTCTGATACATAGGATCGTACCGTTGATTCACTTAGATGTAGTTTTCTAGAAATGTTTTTGTTAGCTAGAGCTTTGATTAACAATTTGAATGTGGGGCGTAAATAATCGGGTAAAGTTTCAACACTATGGATGAAATCAGCGTACTTTTCCCTTGCTTGTTGTCCCTCTTTATAGCTAACCATCATTAGTTCGGTTGGTTTGGGACTCATTACAATTTGACCGCGGTAGGCTTGACGAATCAGAGTAACTAGCTCTGGAAGGGGAGTATCTTTAGTTAGAAAACCACATATCCCTGAACCGATAGCCTGCGCCAATGAGTCTTTACTTTCAAAGGCAGTTAGCATGAGTGACTTAACCGTGGGGTAATCTTGGCTGATACGTTTGGCGGTTTCAATCCCGTTCAAGATTGGCATATCAACATCCAATAGCGCAATGTCGATACGTTGCTTGGCTAGCACATCAAATACTTGCGCACCATTAGAGACTGTAGCTACCACTTCGAAGTCTTCTTGGTTGGACAGTAGATTAGCTAAGCCTTGACGGATAATGTCGTCATCATCAGCCAATAGAATCCGAATGGAGTCAGTGGACATCTAGGTTCTCCTGTTCGTGGGTAAGCGGTCTGGGATTGATTTGTAAAGTGACATTAATAATCCATCTTTCGTCTAACTGGGTAAACTCAAGGCTGTCCCCTTCGCTCTCTAGGCGTTGTTTCAAATTAAGAAGACCGTATCCCCCAGTTATTTCAGTAAAATGTGAACCGGGAGCCACTTGATTGATGATTGAGACGGTAACTTGCTCTTTAGCATGATTGATATAAATTTCAACGCTAGCGTTAGAGGAAGGTGGCGCGTATTTTAATATGTTGGTTCCGCATTCTCTTAAAACTAGGTTTATCTTTTTGGACAGTTTACTATCTAAACTGTTGTCAATTTCGCTGTCAATACTTGTCTCAAGTGCGATTTTTCGGGTGGTAAGCATCTGCTCAACTTGTTGGACAACCTGAGATGTCGATAGTTCTTTTGCCTCAGTATCTAAGGATAGAATCATCGGGCGAATACGGCGAGAAGCGGTGAAGGCAGTATCAATAATGGGACGCAACTGTCCAGAGTGTTCCGGGTGTTGTTGAGTAAAATCTTGCAGCATGATTGCTATATGAGCAATATCTTTAGCAGTAGTATCGTGAAGCTGTTTTGCGAGTTCGGATCGGATATCTAGATTTGCTTGTCGGGCTTTTTCTTTAGATGCTTCCGCCAGGATTCGTTTTCCTTTTTGCCAGGACAAAGCCAAACCAATAGAAACCACTATGGGGATATTGATGATTGAACTAAGCAGTTGTGCTTCAGGGATATCGGAAACTAGAAAAGATATCGTTTCATTTAGGAACAGAACAGCAAGTGCGGGTAAAAACCAAGAGCGTATTATCCACACCACGACAATAGTAAATATTCCTATGTCGAGCATTTCTAACTGATCTAAAAGATTAAAGACAGTCAGCAGTATTTTCGTAGTAATAAATATGAACTCGAAAACGGTATTCCAAGCAGAAAGAGCGAATACTGTAAGCAACCCTAATGCTGTCAAATAATATGAATAAGATTGAGTGTTTTGTAGGTCAAATAGCTCTATGCCTCCGATGAGGATAGCAATAGAGGTAAAAACTACTATTTTAGTTACCTTCGGGCGGTCAAATGTTTGAAGAATCGAGTCAATCATCAGCTCTAACTATACCGTTAAATCTGTCGGTCATTTCTTTTGATTGCATATCGAAAGTCTCGGAAATGATTTACATATGATTGGGGTACTAGCTTGCGCGATTTCCTTAATTATCTTTGTGACGCTCGGGGAATAGCTATTAATGGGGTGCATATCCGGTGAGGTAGGAGAGGGTTGAAGGATGCTAACTTGTAATACTAAAGCAAAGCTTAGACCGGTTAGTGTAGAAGCAAGGGAGGCCATAGGTGTCTATCCTTTCCTAGATACATTCTTTTAATGCTCACCCTATTTATCCTGTTCATTTAGGTATACCGACATTTGTCGGTATGAAATACCTACTTTTGTCGGTGTACAACATTTACCGTCCGCAAATACTCTCAAAGAGTCCAAACGGAATGAAAAAGAAAAGGAAGTTTTCAATGATAGTCAGGACTCTATGCGCCAGGACATTAATGGTGGGGGCGCTCGTTACATCACTTACATTAGGGACCAGTACGATTGCGTCTGCTGAAATCTCCAATAATAAAGTAGTTGAGGGTAAGACCACTGTGTCTGTATCTGAACCACTGAACTCTAAATTGGAGCCGATACGTGACAGAGTAAATATGTCATCAGAGAATCTTACTGAGTCTGACTTGGAAACCTTAGATACGGGGCTACAAGTAATCATGCAGGCTCAAGCTGAAACTGGGAAATTGCGATACACGATTGATAATGATGGGAAAAGAATTTACGAGACTGAACTAAAGCTTGCAGATGGGCAGCAAATTTGGTTTTATTACGAGGTAGAATCTCAGTCCGTAGAAGCTACAGCCTTGTCGAAAGCGGTTTATACTAAACGCCTAGCAGTAAAAAGTGGAGACGAATGGTATCCAAAAATTTGGGCAGGCAAAGACTCTAAAGGAAGATGGGTGCGTTTTAATCGGGCGGCTCAAAAGATTATGGTAGGAGCTGGTGGGGCAGCGTTGAAATCTGCTATCTGCGCTATACCGGGTGTAGGGACTATTGGGTGTGCTTTTGTATGGGGAGCAACTATAGTAGCTAAAAAAGTTATTAATAAAATTGGGAGATGTCCTAAAGCTCGACCGTGGCTCTACGCATATCCCGCAAGTATTAAATCATCAAGATGCCGAGCAGCTTAAGAATAGACGCGAAAGAATAGGAAATAAAAATGAAAAAATGGATTGAAACTCATTTATGGACTTTCTCTTTAATCCTGGTTACTTTACTTTCACCAGTGATTATTTGGGAAGCCTGGGAACTTATTACTTCTTTCTCCGCTGTTCCGATAAGAATCTTGTTAGGGGTGGGGATACTAGCCGTAACTTATATTGGTCTAGTAGTGCTTTTGTTGCTGAATCGTTTTCTTCAAGAAAAATATCGCGAATGGGGAATCCGTAATTAACCTAATCGATATTAAAATGTGGTCAGAAATTGCCAATACGGTAGTTTCTGACCATATTTTTATCGAATACGAAACCCTAGTATGTCGGGTAAAACAGTACTTGATGCGACTATGCTTCAAATGCTCCCGATTGGGGTGCTCGGGGTAAGATTATAACGCCCATAAGACACAGGAAAACCAGGAGGTAAACGGTTGAATAATACCCAGACCCTGTTTACTCCCGGCAGGCCAAGCTTGATAGTTCCACTAACCGGGCGTAATCATCAGGAACTTCAATCTCAGATTTCTGCGATTCCCCCAGAAGCCGATTTGGTGGAATGGCGAATTGATCAGTTTTCTAGGCATGACAATCCGGTGGCTTTGCAACAAATAGCCACTGAAATAGCTCCCCAAATTGGCTTTCCCTGGTTGGCAACCTGTCGCACGATTGCGCAAGGAGGAGCCTCTCACCTTGAAGCAGCTCAGCAGCTTCAAGCCGTGAAACTATTGGTAGAGGCGGGTGCTTTCGCCCTCGATATAGAGGACGATTTTTCTTTGGCAACTGAGGCTTTAGCTTATGCCCATGACCAGGGGGTAATAAGCGTTCTTTCTAGGCATTATTTTGCGGCAGCGGAAGCCGAAAAAATGGATAGCGAAAGAATCTATGACTGGTTAGCTGCCGCTCACGAACGCGGGGCTCAGGTAGCAAAACTGGCTCTTACGGTAACGAACAGCTCCCATCTGCTACAGATATTTAGCGCCATGGACAAGTATTATCGCGATACCGACGGAAAACGCCCATTTATAGTTGCCGGTATGGGCACTATCGGTATCGCTAGCCGGTTAATCGGGGGGATATTTGGAAACTGTGCGACCTTTGCGGTGCTGCCCGGTGCTGCCCCCAGTGCTCCAGGACAAGCTAGCGCTTCCTTAACTGCCTCCGTCCTATCCGTCCTCGAAAACTAAAATAACCAACCAGAAATCAGGTCAATAGAATATGCGCAATCTAGAAAAAGATATCGAGTTATTGCATAACCTGGTCAATCAGGTAGACGACTATACCCTTACTCATTTCAAGCAACGCGATTATCAGGTTTACGAAAAACCAGATTTCACTCCGGTTAGCGATATTGATCGGGGAGCCGAACAGATGATTCGGGATTTCTTAAAAGCTCATCGTCCCCACGATTTAGTTTACGGAGAAGAATACGGGGGAGATACCCGGAATAAAGATGCTGCTCGCTGGATTATTGATCCCATTGATGGCACCAAAAATTATGTGCGGGGCGTGCCTGTTTGGGCAACCCTAATCGGTTTAGAAATAGCCGGTAAAATGCAGGCTTCCATAGTTAGCGCCCCGGCATTATGTCGGCGCTGGTGGGCGGGACGCGGTTTAGGGTCTTGGCGTTCTTTCAGCGGAGAAAAACCCCAAGCAAACCGGGTTTCGGGGATAAGTGATTTGAAGGCTGCCTCCTTTAGCTATTCTTCCCTTACTGGTTGGGAAGAACGCGAAAAGCTTCATGCATTCGTTGAACTTACCCGCAAAGTGTGGCGCACCCGTGCCTATGGAGATTTTTATTCCTATATGTTAGTTGCTGAAGGAGTAGTCGATGCGGCAGCCGAACCCGACTTGGAGCTTTACGATATGGCGGCGCTGGTGCCGATAGTGGAAGAAGCCGGAGGTAAATTCACTTCATTAAAGGGCGAAGATGGCTGCCGAGGAGGAAACGCACTTGCCACTAATGGTCATTTACACCAGCGGATTCTGACTATTTTGGGAGGCAAGTAGGCGGCGGAAAGACTCTACCCGGCGCGTCTTGGCGGGGTCAATCTTTCCGAGCGTGCTCAGTTGGCATCCTGGTGAGGATAGCAAATGAGGACACAGTTTTGGACATTTCGCTGCTACCTCGGCAAGATCTGGGAAAGCCGCCAAGAGGTCGTCTGTTTCAATATGGGCTAATCCGAAGGAGCGAATGCCTGGGGTATCAATTAGCCATCCCCCCTGAAATTCCACGGCGATAGCGGAGGTCGAAGTGTGTCGTCCACGACCGGTAACTTGATTAACTTGACCGATTTGTCTATCTGCGTGGGGAATGAGGCTGTTCATCAGTGAAGATTTGCCTACTCCCGAATGTCCCACCATTACGGTAGTAGTAGCGGCTAATGCCTCACCAGCTGCATCAATGCCTTGAGAGTTTTCTATACTGGTCACAATTGCCGACACTTCTAAAGGCGCAAATAGTTCAAGTATCGGGTCAGGGCAGGCAATATCAGCTTTAGTGAGCAGCAGTAATGGTTTCAGACCCGCGCTGTAGGCGGCTACTAACAGTCGGTCAATCATGCGGGGACGAGGCTGCGGATTAGCGCAGGCGGTGACTATCGCTAATTGGTCAGCGTTGGCAACCATGGGTTTTTCTTTAGCCCCGGGACTATCTTCCGCGGAGCGGGTAAGAACGCTTTTACGCGGTAAAACTTCCACAATCCGCGCCAAAGAACCATGTTTCCCGCTTAAATCCCCGGTGACCCGTACCTGATCGCCGACCACGATACCGCGCCGACCCAGAGAGCGAGCCTTAACCCCTACCAGCTTGGTTTGATTCATTTGTAGGTGAATTCTCCCGCGATCTACCGCGAATACGAAGGCGGTGGGGCTGGCAGAATAATCTACCTGTTTTTTGGAGCGTCGCGGTTTAGAGCGGGAAGGACGCACCCGTACCCGCGGATCATCGGTTCCGGTATCACGCCACGCCATTAGTACCAGCCACAGCGGCTCGCCAAATCGCAGGAAAATCCGGGAAAGTTTTCGTGACGCACTCAATCCCCGCTATTTTCACGTCTGGAACCCGTAATCCAATCAGGGCTCCAAACATGGCCATCCGGTGATCGCTATAGGTTTCGATGGTAGCGCCGTGCAATATCCCAGGAGTGATTTGTAGCGAAGTTTCGGTAGCCACTGCTTTTGCCCCGAGACGGTTAATTTCGGTTTCGAGGGCGTGTAATCGGTTGGTTTCGTGACCTTTAAGATGCCCAATTCCGCTAAGTTTGGAGGGTTCGACTGCCAGGGTGCATAACGCCGCTAAAGTGGGGGTAAGTTCCCCAATGGCGTTAAGGTCGGTCTGAATCCCGCCAATTGTGCCATTGCCTTGACAAATAAGCGTTCCTTCGCTGTCGCGATAGATACGTGCGCCCATTGGGGAGAGTAAATACCGCCAGGCATCGCCGGCTTGGAAAGTTTGTGCCGGCCAATTTGGCACACTAATTTGACCGCCACAAGCAAGGGCGGCTCCTAAAAACGAACCCGCATTGGTCAAGTCCGGTTCAATGACTTGTTCACCGCCACGTAATCGCGCTGGCTGACAGCGCCAAATATGGCGAGTTTGCAGGGAATCCCAGTCTCCGGTTTCACCACTGATGTTTTCGATTTTTCCACCGCACGCATTTACCTGCGCTAGTGTCATTTCCACATGACGAATAGATGGTAAAACAGAAGCTACTTCTATTTGCAGTTCAAAGGGGAGGGCGGGGGAAACCAGCAGCAGAGCGGAGACAAATTGGGAGGAGTCGCTAGCGTCAAGGTGTACTTGCTGTAGCTGGCTGCTGTCATTTAATGCGCCCTCGATAGTAAAGGGTAGGTGTCCGGGCAGGGGGGCGTCCGTAATTTTTGCTCCCAGCTGGGTTAAGGCATCTAAAAGACCACGCATTGGACGGGTGCTTGCCTGTTTATCTCCTTGAAAGTGAACTGGTTTTCCGCTCAGTAGGGCAATGGGAGCTAAGAAACGCATCACTGTCCCGGAAAGACCGCACTCGATAACTCCGGTTTTCGCCGAGATTGTGGGCGGGGGAGTTATCAGTAGTCCTCCTGATTTCTCTTCTACGTTGGCACCGAACTCTTGGATACCGGCGATCATTAAATCGGTGTCGCGACATCGCAAAGGATTAGTAATAAAAGTATTTTCCTTCGCTAATAAGGCTAAGACCAGGGCACGAGCGGTCAGGGATTTAGAGGGAGGTAGTGAGACCACCGCGTTTAGAGGCTGGGTCGAAAGAGGGGGAGTCCAAACAGTCAAAGTATTAATCCTGTCTACGGGAGAATAGTTCAGAGGTTAAACCGGCGTGGAGGGCTAGCCCTTGGGCAATTCTTAAAGCATCAATTTTACCGGGCTGACGTCCGTTAATAATAGTTGCTGCCCCATTGGCCAGTATTAAGAGGGCAGTTGAAAGGGGGGAGCGCCGGGTGGTAGCCATCCTTAATGCCAGGATGGTCACCGCAACTCCACAGATTTTAGCGATAGTTCGTAAATCGCTCATCTGTACCGGTGGTAAGCCATTTTTCTCCATGACCTCTAGGTGGTGTTGGGCTAGATGTGCATGTTTATCGCTGTTACGCACCGCATCGATTCCCTCAATTATCAAAGGAGCCGCTAGTAGTGCTCGGGAAAAAGAATACCTATTAGCCATATCTCTATTTTTACCTGACCGGGGCGGTGATTTCTAGCTTTCTTGAGTTTGTCACCAGAACTACTAGCTGTAAAACTGGACTAGAGTAGGCAGTAATGGATACTGAAACCTTAGCTAGCCTTACCGTAGAGGACGCCCCGCCCTCTACTGGTCTACCCCCTGCTGGGTCTTTGCTACCGGAGCCAGGTTCAGACGAGAACCCTGTCTCGGAAGAAAATAAGGCTCACTTTGATAAATCTCAATTGGCGCAGCGATTTACCCAGGAGGCGCTGCCATTACTGGATCAACTATATGCGGGGGCGCTGCGATTAACTCGCCGGCCTGCTGATGCCGAGGACTTAGTGCAAGACACCTATATGCAGGCGTTTCGTAAATTTCATCAATACCAGGCGGGAACTAATCTTAAAGCCTGGATGTACCGGATAATGACCAACACTTTCCTCAACCAATACCGCTCAAAGACTCGCCGTCCCCAAGAGGAAACTACCGCTGAAATATCGGATAGCCGGCAGGTGCAGCACTCACTTCATCATCAGATAGGTTTACCCTCTGCGGAAACTGTTGCTTTGGAGCGTGTGCCTAATGAAACTATTCAAGCTGCCTTTGACAAACTCTCCGATGAACATCGGGCAGTAGTTTATTTAGCTGATATCGAACAGTTCAGCTACAAGGAAATATCGCAGATTTTAGGGATTCGGCTCGGTACAGTAATGTCTAGGCTTCATCGAGGCAGAAACCTACTGCGAGAAGAACTAGCAGAATATGCCCGCCAATATGGAATCGGGGTGAACTAATGAGCCAGCAACCATGCCAACGTGACCTGTTTCAACAGCTGTCAATAGAGTCTCGGGAACTTAGCGTAGAAGAAGCTCGCCACATCGCCCAATGTCCCTGCTGTCAAGAACTTTTAGAAGCTGAAACAGCGGGAATATCGCTATCGCTAAGACGCTGTTTATGTCACCACATTTCTGCCCCGCACGCTTTGCGCACTCGGATAGTACAGTCCCTAGCGGTGTATATGGATTCCGAGGAGTTACAGATTTCCTATCGTCAGCAGCAATATGGTGACAGGTGCTAGAGATAGCCTATAAAATCATATATTTTGGTCGATTAATGCGACAGGTGAGCCTTTCAGTTTCCTAAAATGGCAACTGGTGTGTAAAACTAGGGACGTCGATTTTATTTGGGAAGGTGTATGAGATGTCTAAACGTGGACGTAAACGCAAAACTCGTCGTACCAGTGCCGCCAATCACGGCAAACGACCTAACTGCTAACAGTAACCGTTCTAGCTAACGCTAGATACTAACGGTAAAACTTATTTGGGGGTTGGGGTGACTTTTTGTCACCCCAACCCCCAAGCATTTCTTGGTGGAGAACTAGGCGAATGCCTGTTCCATTAGCTGCCGATTTTCATCTTTATGGAGCTTGGCGTTACCAGCAGCCGGAGAAGCGGCTTCTGCACGCGAAATCACCTGTATAGTTCGCTTAATCTTTGAGGGAAGATGTAAAGCTATAAACGGCCATGCTCCCTGATTTTCGGGTTCGTCTTGGACCCAGGTAAGTGGCAAATCACCCCAGGAACTAAGCAGCATATTTAGTTCTGCTACCGGTAGCGGATACAGCTGTTCTAATCGAATAATCGCAGTATCGAAACGTTCGGTTTTTGCCCGCTCTTTGACCAGGTCATAGTAAATACGTCCAGTACAAAGCAATATCCTGTTTGGTTTAATGACCCGCTTATCTGGTTCGCCAATCACTGGCAGGAACTGTCCGGAAGTAAAATCTTCTATTGGGGAAGCCGCTGCCGCTAAACGAAGCAGCTGTTTCGGCTCAAACGCTATCAAAGGTTTACGTGGTCTTTTATAGGCCTGTTCTCGTAACATATGGAAATTGTTAGCCGGATTAGATGGCTGGCACACCCACATATTATTTTGGGCGCACAACTGTAGATACCGCTCAATGCGTGCCGATGAGTGATCGGGGCCTTGCCCCTCGTATCCGTGGGGCAGTAGCATTACCAGTCCGGAGCGTTCATTCCATTTTTGGAAAGACGAAGAAATAAACTCGTCAATAACTGCCTGAGCACAGTTAGCGAAATCGCCAAATTGTGCCTCCCACAATACTAAAGTTTCCGGGGACTCAACCGAATATCCATACTCGAAAGCCAAAGGAGCATATTCGGAAAGTGGAGAATTGTATGCCTGGAAAGACGCTTGCCCTTCGGTTAGAAAATTTAGAGGTGTCCATTCGCGCCCATTCTCGTAATCGTGAATAACAGCGTGTCGATGCGAGAAAGTACCCCGACGGGAATCTTGCCCCCCAAGACGGACATTAGTTCCCTCCATCAGCAGCGAACCGTAGGCTAGCATTTCCCCCATACCCCAATCGATTTTGCCCTCCCGGGACATAAGTTCTCGTTTTTGGAGCAACTTCATAATCTTGGGGTGAGCAGTGAAATTGTCAGGGACTCTTACCTGGGATTGCCCGATACGTTCAATTTCTTCACGGCTTATAGCAGAGCTCCAACCGAGCATCATCCCCTGACCAGGCTGTTGCGAGGAGGGCATAACCCAACGGGTATCAATACCGGGATTAAAAGTATCGTCATAATCTGCGGCGCTGAAATGTTTCTTTTCCCTGGTTTCCTGGAAAATCTTGTTTAGTTCTTGATGGTATTCTTCCAGGGCTTCGGCTGCTTTTTCCTCGCTTAAATCTCCGCGTCCAATCAGATTACGGGTATATACCTCGCGCGTGGTGGGCAGGCGATTGATTAAAGAATAAAGAACCGGTTGCGTCATTGAGGGGTCATCGCCCTCATTATGTCCGCGCCGACGGTAACAGACCATATCGATAATTACGTCTTTGTGGAACTCTTGCCTAAAGTCGAATGCTAGCTTGGCTGCTTTCACCACCTCCTGCGGGAAATCCCCGTTTACATGGAAAATCGGTACTTGCAAACCCTTAGCTAAATCCGTGCAATAACGAGTCGAACGTCCCGAGGTGGGTCCGGTAGTAAACCCAATCTGGTTATTGACGATGATATGAACAGTGCCGCCAGTACGATAGCCACGCAGCTGCGACATATTCAGGGTTTCCTGCACCACGCCCTCGCCAATAAAAGCGGCATCACCGTGAACTAGAATCGGCATAACCAAGTTTTCGGCTTCTTCCCCAGCGCCCAAGCGATCTTGTTTAGCGCGAGTAATGCCCTCCGTTACCCCATTAGCCGCCTCCAAGTGAGATGGATTGGCAGTTAGAGTCACGAGTACGCCTTCTCCTTCCCCAGGGGAATAGATTCCCTCTGTGCCCAGGTGGTATTTCACGTCCCCAGAGCCCTGAGTGGAATTCGGGTCAAGATATCCTTCAAACTCGGAGAAAATTTGTCCGTAGGTTTTTCCAGCTATATTTGAGAGCACATTCAACCGTCCCCGGTGAGCCATCCCAATGGTTATTTCCTTCAAACCGGAACGAGAAGAGTTAAAAAGCATCGTATCTAATAGCGGTATTAACGACTCTGCGCCCTCTAAGGAAAAACGTTTTTGCCCCACATACTTTGTTTGTAAGAAAGTCTCGAACGCTTCCGCATGATTGAGCATACTCAATATGTGCATTTGTTCAGTTTTAGAAAACTTTTTTGAGGGTTTTTCTATCCGATTTTGTACCCAACGCCGCTGAAGTGGATCTTGAATATGCATATATTCAATCCCCAGCGCCTGCGTATAGGTGGTACGCAATTGTTCTAGCAGTTCACGCAAATTCATCGTGTCACGACCGGCAAATCCGCCGGTGGGGAAAACCCGATCCAAATCCCAGACGCTCAGCCCATAAGAGCTGATAGAAAGGTCGGGGTGGCGACGTAAAATCTGCTGTAGGGGATCGGTATTAGCGGCCAAATGTCCACGGGAACGATAGGCGTGAATTAGTTCGGCAATCCGGGCAGGTTTACCTTTTTCGGTAACCTGATCGTAGGTAAAGTCCCTCTCCCATTTATAGGGCTCATGAGCCACCCCCAAGGTTGAAAATACTCGCTCAAAGAAACCGTCGTGACCAGCTAATTTTTGTTCAATAATACGCAGGAATTCTCCTGATCCTGCCCCTTGAATCACGCGGTGATCATAGGTTGAAGTCATGGTCATCACCTGACCTACCCCCGCGTTGGCAAGCTGAGTGGGGGAGGCTCCCGCCCATTCGGCAGGGAATGAGGTAGCTCCCACCCCAATGATTGCTCCTTGACCAGACATTAAGCGAGGAACGGAATACTTTGTCCCTAAAGTGCCGGGGTTAGTTAAGGTGACGGTTCCTCCCGAAAAATCACTGGGTTTGAGCTGTCCGCCGCGTGCTCTTTTTACTAAATCTTCGTAGGCGTCGATGAACTGTCTAAAGTTCAAAGTGTCAGCATCGTGAATTACCGGTACCATCAGGGAACGAGAGCCATCTTTCTTTGGTAAGTCGATGGCTAGACCAAAACCTACGTGCGCAAATTTTCGGATACATTCGCGACCGTCCTCGTCCTTTTCGAAGCGAACGTTCATCGACGGCATTTCCACTAATGCTTCGATAATTGCGTATCCGATTAAATGGGTGAATGAGACTTTTCCGCCGGTAGTGGCAGCCAGGTGAGCGTTGATTACTTTACGGTTTTCGATTAACAGTTTGGCGGGAATCTCTCGTGCCGAGGTGGCGGTAGGAATTCGGAGCGATTCGTCCATATTTTTCACCACGGCTTTTGCTACCCCGCGTAGTCGGTGTACCTCGTCCTCGGCTTTACCGGCTTCCCCAGGGCCAAAGTTAAGGGCGGTTTCCCGCGCCACATAGGGGGAGGTGGGTGCACTGGCTGCCACCGGGGGAGCCGGGGGTAAATCTGAGCGGGTTACATCCCTGCCGGTAACTGCTATTTGAGAGTTTGCGTTCTTGGGGGAGGTGGGTTCTTGCGGGGTAACCTGTTTTATTTGTGCCTGTTGAGCTTCTAGAGCGCTGAAATAATTTCGCCAATCCTCGGGTAGATTCATGGGGTCAGCGCAGTATTTGTCATAGAGGTCGTCAATGATTTCTTGATTGATGGGGCTGACCGACTGATCTATTTGTTCTTCCGAGATAGGCATGATATTTCCTTTTTGGAGGGTGACCAAGTATCCAATAAGATTTTATGCCCAAATAGTTCTAAAGTCCTAGCACTTTTCTTGATATTAAGATATTTTATGCAGCCTTTGCTTATCGCTGATAAATTACTGCTAAAAGAAAATGCGATTACCTATTCGAAGAGGTGTTTGCCTTGCGCTTAGCCCCTAAATGTCTGGTAGCGGTGGTGTAGTTGCCTGACACCATTTACTACCTGTTAATGATTTTATTAGGGATAGTGCTTACCATCGGTACTGCCTTATTCGTGGCGGCAGAGTTCTCGATGGTGGCCTTAGATCCCTCCCAGGTGGAGGGGAGAGTGGGGCGCAAAGAAAAGGGAGCCAGGGGAGTATTAAAAGCCCTGCGACATTTATCAACCGAGCTTTCTGGGGCGCAAGTAGGTATCACCCTCACCACTATTCTTTTGGGCTATACCACTCAAAGTGCGCTCACCTCACTACTAGCTAAAATACTGCAAGATATTCATCTAGCTGCTTCCCTAGCTACCGCGATTGCGGTAGTTGTGGCATTAGTGCTGGTAAATGCGTTCTCGATGGTGTTTGGGGAGCTTTTTCCCAAGAATCTCGCTTTAGCTAAACCTTTTGAAGTAGCTCGCACAGTGACCCCCCTCCAGCGCGCCTTTACTATCCTATTTAAGCCAGTAATCGTGGTTTTGAATGGAATTTCAAACCGGGTGGTACGGGCTTTGGGGGTAGAACCTTTAGAGCAACTTTCCTCTGCGCGTTCTGCCTCCGAACTGACAGCTATGGTTAGGCATAGCGCTCAGGAAGGGACTCTTGATTTATCTACCGCAACGATTTTTACCCGCTCGGTAGGTCTGGGAAAACTTTGTGCGCGTGACGTAATGACTGACCGAGGTCGCATGGACACGTTAGAAGCCTCTCAAAGCGCCGAGGACGTGGTGGAGCTTTCTCGGCGTAGTGGGCATTCTCGGTTTCCAGTTCAGGGCAAGGACGCAGATGACATTCTGGGCTTGGTGCATTTACGCCGGGCAGTGGCAATACCTTTTTCCCGGCGGGCACAAGTACCGGTTACCGCACAGTCGCTGCTGGTTAATGCGCTGCGAGTTCCTGAAACTGTGCGGCTAGCGCCACTTTTAGTACAGTTACGAGAAGCCGATTTACAAATGGCAATTGTGGTGGACGAATATGGTGGTACTTGCGGAATAGTTACTTTAGAGGACGTAGTGGAAGAAATCGTGGGGGAAGTTGCTGACGAACATGATTTGCGCCGCCGTGGCATCAGGCTAGAAGGCAAGAACCGGTGGCTGGTAGATGGGGATTTACGTCCCGATGAGATTGCCGATCGGATAAATGTGCTTCTGCCGGATGATGGTCCTTACGAAACTGTTGCCGGTTTAATGTTGGTGCATCTAGGGAAAATTCCCGAGCCGGGCGAGAGCGTAAAAGTGCGTTCAAACACTTTGACAGTGGCAAAAATGGAAGGGCGGCGTATCGAGAAAGTGTTGATTGAAGCTGCTCAGGGCAAAGAGGTAGCGGTGCAACCGGAATCCATTGATGGCAGCTCTAAGCCGGGAAATCAGCAGTTATCAAAGGATGGTGAGAGCACTGTCTGATTGGTTAGCTCTGATAATTGCGGCAGCTCTGCTGGCGGTAAATGCCTTTTTCGTTGCCGGAGAATTCGCGGTTACCTCTACTCGCCGTTCCCAAATCGAACCTCTGGTCGCGCAAGGAAAACGCGGGGCAAAAGCGGCGCTATGGGCGGTTGAACACGTATCCTTGGTGCTTGCAGTTACCCAGTTGGGGATTACTTTAGCTTCTACCGGGTTGGGGGCAGTGGCAGAGCCCGCTGTTGCCCACCTAATTGTTCGCCCCCTAGAATTCTTTGCGGTTCCGTCCTCGCTAACTCACCCGATTGCTTTCGTATTAGCCCTGGTTATAGTGGTATTCTTGCATATTTTACTGGGGGAGATGATTCCAAAGAATCTTACCGTGGCTGCTTCGGCGCAAGTATGTCTGGCAGTCTCGCCTTTGCTGGTGCGCATTGCTCGCACGGTGCGCCCGGTTGTTCATGCTCTAGACTCTAGCGCTAACTGGTTCGTAAAACTGTTTGGGGTTACTCCCCGTTCAGAGGTTAGTCAATCTTTCACTATTGAAGAGGTTGCCGCAATCGTCGAGAAATCAACCCAAGCTGGCACTTTACGTGATGAGTTTGGGCTACTTTCTGGTTCATTGGAGTTTTCTACCGAGGACGTGCGGGAGGCGATGGTTCCGCGCTCTCAGTTGGTTACTTTGTCTTGGCCACTTTCGGCTGCTGATTTTGAAGCAGAGGTAGCTAAAACCGGATTTTCTCGTTTTCCCATCAGCGATAAGTCAGGAGAGCTAACTGGTTATCTTCACATTAAAGACGTCATTTTTGCTGATTCTATTGCCGCACGCGAGGCTCCTTTGGAAGATTGGCGAGTACGCGTCCTCCCCGAGGTTTCCCCCGATGAAGAAGTTGAGGACGCCTTGCGCCTAATGCAAAAAACCGGTGTTCATCTGGCGCAAGTTATCGAAAATGGGCAGTGTTTGGGTGCTATTTTCCTAGAGGACATCTTAGAGGAACTAGTTGGGGAAGTTCGCGACACGATGCAACGAAAAGAGAGCTTGTAATAATAAGATATTACTTTTCAGAATCCATTTGAATCCCTAATCTACGCAACTATCCCTAGTTATACTTGCTGAATAAAAATGTTCCTCACTTAAAGAAAAGTTTCTGATTATGGATAAGTGTCCCAGTTGTCTTACTGCTTTTTTAAATCAAAATGGATGTTGCCCCAGCTGTGGGTATCGCTCAGATGGTCAGTTTTTGCCAGGAAATAATCAGACGAGGCTGGTAGGGCAAAATAATGCGGAGGCATCGCGCTTACCGCTGGAGGGTGGTCAGCCGGTGATTCCGCCGCCGGTGGCTCCGGTATCGCCAGTTTCCCCTACAGCTAGTTTTAGCCCTGCTAATGGTGTTGGTTCTTCAGGTAATCCCGGTTATTCTGGAGGGGCTTCGGGGCAAACTGGGGGCGCTGCCGGTTATTATCCTCCTTTTCCTAATGGGGGCGGCACCGGTGGGGATGGGACCTTACCGGGAAAGTGGTATCGCAATAAAAAGACTTTATTGATGGTGATTATTGGGGCGCTGGCGGCTATTGCGTTGGTGTCGGGGGTTGCCTATGCGGTTAGTGGTTCTCCTAAACCGAAACCCACGGTTGCTTCCAGTCCCGAAACCACAACTACCACCCCTTCTGTGTCCGAGACTCCTACCCCCGAAGTTACTCGAGTGGATTTAGCGGAAACATACGCTATGGGAGACGCTACACCAGTGTCTCATTGGAAATGGCGGGGCGGAGCTATGGTCACCGAAATTAACAGTCCCCGAGATGAATATAACAAAGTTGATACAGACAACCCTGATTACTATTTTCAAGTATGGGTTCCGCAGCTCAAAGGCCAAGTTGCAGATTGCGTCTTTTCACCAACTCAATCGGGAGAGAAAATGGCCGAAGGAGGTCTGACGGTAACTGCCACCTATGGGGATAAACCTACGGTTTTTGCGGTATATACGATTCTTACCAAAGCGGTGGGGACTTCTCCAGAAACAGTTCACCTCTACGCCCAAGAACTAGAGTTGCCGTCGTGTACGGCTAAGCCCCGCATAGACCTGCAAACCGAGCCCGATAATGTAGTCAATGATCGTCAGGACTATGAATATAAAATTGTGGGAAAGTCGGAGAACAAAATTGCTATCGCAAAGACCTGGACTACACAGACTGATTCCGACAGTGCTACTCAGAGGCACATGCAAGTCATGTCTGTTACTGCTGGCGAAAAGAATGCTTCTTCTCTGCAAGAAACAGCAGGTGAAAATAGTAAGGTTGGGGTTTTATCCAGCGTGACTAACGATGCCTATATGATTGTCACGGATAAGCGGCGCGTTTATTCCATAGATAACAACAAAGTGCTATTGGAAATGCCCTTAGAAATTGGTGATGGCAATACCCAGTGTGATTCTTGGACAGGAATAAGCGGCGATTTAGTTTTATACCGGCTTAGCGCGGATAAGTATGTTTATGCATGTAGTGGAGGTTTAGACGATAAGCATTCACTGTTTCATACCTACTTAGTTACTGCCAGTAACGGTGAAGTTGTTCCACTTCCCAAAATCCTTAAACTATCTGAGAATAGCTCTTATCCTGATGGTTACTATCAGCAGTTTAAGGATGGATCGCTGTTAGTTACTAGTAGTGATGCTATCCAGGCGTTTCATATAGATACCGACGGTAAGGCAAGTGAGATATTAGATAGCGCCCAGTGGGAGCGGCTGTTCCACGGTTCGGATAGTCATTTTGGTGATGTCAATTATTTAAAGAATCAGTTCTACGCTAAAACCACTGATGAGGTAATATCAGTGGATTTAACTGGCAAGAGTGTGGACACCTTCAAATTGGAGCCCTTGGTGGCTTCAGGGGTAGATAACACCAAACTAAAATGGATTGGATGGGTATATAAAGGTAAATATTCTCGGGAATCCGTAGTACTCACCACCGGTGACAACCCTGGTGAATCTAAGACTACCGAATAGCTAGAATAGTCTACTAGCTAGCTAGATTCCTTTCGATAAAAGGAATAAAAATTGCCGCACCAAGTCGGTGATGGATAGCGCTAACTCGCGTCCAATCAAGAAAGTGAATGAGTGCAAATGTAGAGCAGTGATTTAACGTAGAAATCGCGCATAACTGCCCGCCCTAGATAAAATGTTACAAATTCGTTATTATTTGAGGGTTAGTTAATTCTTTGGAGGAATCAGTCCATGGTTGAACCTATATTGTCGTCGAGTACTCGCCGGATGCAGCGAGTTCGGCGTCGCCGTCACCAACGACTGGCTGCTATTCCCCGCGCCCTCGTGCTGTTAGGACTAGCTGCGGTTACTATCATCGCCCCCCTCAGCGGATTTGTGCAAGCAAATAAACCGGGCAGCATGACCGCTCATGTTCTTTCCTTAGCGGGGGGAGAACAAAGCTGGGCAGACAGTGCAAATGCGTTGGTAGCTACTGATTCCGAGGAAGGCTTGATTCCCGTTCCAGCGGCAGGAACTCGCGCTCGTATCCTGAGCGCTGATCCCCAATGCCAATTCTCTAATGTCGGGTCGGGCAATCGCGGCGACAGTGTAATGTCTGATGAGGGAGCGATTCTTTTTCCATTGCAGCAGGGAACATTTAGGCAAACGTCTCCCTTCGGTGAACGCATTCACCCGATTTCTGGAATCCGTAAACTACATACCGGAACAGATTTCGCTGCTCCCGCCGGTACCTCGATTCATGCTTTAACCGATGGTGAGGTCATGTATGCGGACATGATGCCGGGAGGGGGAAATACGGTACGTCTAAAGCATTCAATAGCGGGAAAAACCGTTTATTCACAGTATAAACATATGCTTCCCGGTTCATTTGCGGTCAAAGTTGGGCAAAAGGTGAAAGCGGGCGACCGATTGGGGGCAGTAGGATCGACCGGAAATTCAACCGGAAACCATCTACACCTAGAAATAATGCCAGAAGACGAAGAAAACTATATAGATCCGGTTCCCTGGCTTCAATCTCATAACTTCCGTTATTTGGGACAAAAATGCGAATAAAACCCCAGGTTATTGCGCACCGCGGAGGTGGCGGTGAAGCAATAGAAAATACTCGAGAATCCATAAAATATGCGCTTAACCAAAACGTAAGTCGCTATGAAACCGATGTGCGCGCCCTTAAAGACGGGACAATTGTGCTCCAGCATGACGAGCGCCTGCTGAACCCTTGGGGAGATACTCGCCTGGTTAATGAGCTTAACTACCAAGAATATATGTCCCTTAGAGGACCGGCAGCCGAACATCCTATTTCGCTAAAACATGCTCTAGAGGACTTTCCCAACCTGGCATACAACGTTGATATTAAAGAGTCGCGCGCCCTTGAAGGAGCACTGAAAGCTGTAGCAGAAACTACCGCCTGGCACAGAGTAATCTTTTCTTCCTTTTCCACAAATACCCTGAGTACGGTCAGAGAACGTTATCCGCAAGCGCAAACCGCGATGACTCCTCTGGAAGTCCTAAAAACCGTTATTGCTAGCAAAAGTGGTTTTACTGGGCTGGTACATTTCCCGGCAGCTTTCGCGCAAGTGCCGTTGCAATGGCGGGGAATCACCATTGTGAACCGTAGGTTTATTTCTCTAGCTCACAGTCGCGGAATTCGGGTAGAGCCATGGACGATTAACGAAGAAGAGGAAATGCGCCAGGTGGCAGCGATGGGAGTCGATGCGATTATGACTGACTATCCTGCCCGTCTAAAAGCGGTACTTGCTGAGATGTAAAGGCTCTCGCCCTGATAGGGTAAAGCTATGAGAATCCATATTGCTTGCGATCATGCCGCATTTGAACTTAAAGAGGCATTAGTAAACCACCTGCGTACTAAAGGGCTAGAAGTCATTGACCACGGAGCCAAAGAATATGACGCTTTAGATGATTACCCAAATACCTGTATCCCCTGCGCCCAGGCAGTTCTGGCTGACGAGGGCTCTTTGGGGATAGTGTTAGGGGGCTCTGGTAACGGCGAACAGATGGCTGCCAACTGCGTCCCAGGGATTAGGGCGGCTTTGGCCTGGAATGTTGAAACCGCCAAACTTGCGAGAGAACACAATAATGCCCAAATCGTAGCGGTGGGGGCTCGAATGCATGACACTGCTACCGCCTTCGAAATCGTTGATGCTTTCATAGCGGAGCCATTTTCAGGCGATGAGCGTCACCAGCGACGTATTGATTTGATGACCCAATATGAGCAGGAAAAGTAGTAACGCTTCTAGCTATTTAGAGCACCCCCGGCTTTCTTTGGAAAAGGTTTGCTACCTTGAGGACGAAGAGCCGGTACTTCAAGATGTTTCCTTTACGCTTGGGGCTGGTGAAATGCTGGCGCTTATCGCCAGCCCTAGCGCTAATGAAGCCCTATTGAATCTGATTTCCGGATTTGCCGACCCGCTATCGGGAACTATTGAAATCGAGGGGCAGAACCTAGGGGATATGAACCCTGCTCGGCGTGCCTGGCTGCGGAGGGAAAAAATCGGGATGGTTAGGGACGGGGTTAATCTGGTGGAAAGCTTAACCGTGGCAGAGAATATTGCTCTATCCTATGAGCTTTCAGGTATGGGACACGCCCAGGCACTTTCCCGAGCGGGCGTGGCGTTAGCTAATATCCGTGCTTTCGAGATTGGGGACTGCTATCCGCAGCAATTAGACCGCTACCAGCAGTTAAAGGTAGCGGTAGCTAGAGCTGGATTAGGGGGAGCGAAACTGATTTTAGTCCTAGATCCAACTGCCAGCCTTAAGGCAAAAGCAGAGCAGAATATATTCTCTTTGCTTCGCACCCAAGTAGAAAAAGGCAGTTCCTGTTTGTTATTTACTACTCGCCAGGACTTAGCGGCAACGGCTGACCGGGTAGTAAACATTTCTCTTGAACAAGTGAGTAGCGGTTTAGGGGATAATAATGCTTAGAGCGAGTCTTATTTGGCGGTTAGCTTACCGAACGCTTCAACATAACCGGTCATATAGTTTAGCGTTGTTAGCAATTATTGCTTTGATCTCTTGTTTAATGACGGTGGTTACGATTTCTTTTGTAACCCGAGATCCGATAGTTGCTTTTCCACGAGAAGCGGTTTTTCCGGCAGCTAACGCAAGTTTGGAATACCAGCCCCAGCTAAATGAGCAAAAAGAAAAGGGACTAGAGTATTTTACCGCTCAAGGGGACAGGAAAACCCAGATAGCTCAAGGGGCGCACCCCTTTAATCCCGATGACACCAAGACCGGAAGTATCGTAGGTTCTAGTCATCTAGAACCGACTCTTTTTATCTCGGGCAGTCTATCGGGTAGCCAAGTCACTAATTCTCCTCCTCAGCAGACAAAACCAATATCAGGTCTGGTAGCTGACTGGACGTCTCTAGATCCTAAGTCGGAGACCGCTATATTGGGGCGTAACCCGAAAGAAACGGGGGAAATAGCCCTAGAGAAAAACCTGGCCAGGCAACTTAACCTGGCTATAGGAGATGATATAGCGGCTAGCTCGCTATGTTCGGCAAATAGTTGTCTCAAAGATCGCAGCTATAAGGTAGTTGGGGTTTTTGTTGCTCCTCACTCTAACTGGCAACAACTACGTTTGGGGAAAGCCGATAAACAAGAAATCATGGACTTTCAAGGTACAGTTTCTACCCAGTCACCCATGAAAGGTACTTGGATTTTCAGCGATTTGAATCGGGACGAAAATAAATACCCTTACTTTATTTATTCGTATCAGGTACTTTCTAATACCGATTTTTCGACTGAGGTTAGAAAAGAACTTAATCAGGCGCATTTGCGCGTTATTCGCGCCGAAGATAGGCCTTTTTGGGACTATAAAGCAATTAGTTTCGGTTATCGTGTAGCCCTATTTTTAGCTCCGCTAGCAATCTATTTATTACTAATTATGGTGTTTTCTGTCCCGGTAATGAGGGGGACACTTACTAAACAAAGCGGTGACCTAGAGGTGCTGGAACGCCTGGGCGCACCCCCGGCGACTACCGCTAGAGTGATTGGGGTTCAAGGAATCCTATTAGGATGGATCGGGGTAAGTGTGGGAGTAATTGTAGGTTACGCTCTCCAACAGATAGTAATCTCTCCCAATACCGGAGCTCCTCACATTGTGCACTTTTTCCTCGTATTAGAAGCAGTTTTAGGGATTACAGTTTGTGTTTTAACCCTGTTCGGCGTGCATAAAAAACTACAAAAAGCGGTTGCTCGTAGCGGCAAATAGCTTTGTCGTCTGTCTCCTTAAAAATGTTGGAAGCGACTACCGGGGCTAATCCCAATAGTAGGGGTGGGATAGCAATCTTCTATCCCACCCCTACTATAAAAGGGATTATTTAACTAGCGAGTGTACCTGCTGGGCGATAGCTAATTCTTCATTGGTGGGAACCACCAGTACTTTTACTGATGAATCCGGGGTTGAGATAATCGCTTCCCGCCTGAAATGTTCTTCATTTAGCTCTAAATCTATTTTTACTCCCAAGAAAGCTAGACTTTCACACAGTTCAGAACGTACCCTGGGGTCATTTTCGCCCACCCCCGCAGTGAAAGTCAGCGCGTCTAGTCCGCCCATAACTGCGTAATAGGCTCCCACATATTGCAGGAGGCGGTGCTGGTAGATATCCATGGCTGCCCGTGCGTTTTGGTCACCGGATAAAACCATGTCCCATACTTCCCGCATATCATTATGCCCGGTCAGCCCTTTCATACCTGATTGCTTATTGAACAAATCGTCAATCTCGTCAATCGACATTCCCGCTTCGCGGTACAGGTGGAATACAGTAGCTGGATCAATATCGCCGGTTCGTCCTCCCATAACTAAACCCTGAAGGGGAGTAAGCCCCATAGAAGTATCAAATGGTTTACCACAAACTACCGCAGATGCCGAAGCCCCATTTCCTAGGTGCAAAACAATCTGCTTTAAGTCTTTGCGTCCCAAAATAGAACTTACTCGCTCAGACACATACTGGTGAGAAGTGCCATGTGCTCCATAGCGGCGAATACGGTATTTTTCTGCAACGTCCTGTTTCAAAGCATAGGTGGCAGCTTTATTAGGAAGCTGATTAAAGAAAGCAGTGTCAAATACTGCCACATGAGGAACATCTGGCAGAATACGTTTCGCGGCATCAATGCCCTTAAGATGAGCCGGATTATGTAGCGGTCCCAGCGGACATAGTTCCTGGATTAGTTCATATACTCGCTGGTCGATTACAGCCGGACCGGAAAAATAGGGACCTCCCTGAACTATGCGGTGACCCACCCCGATTACATTAGAATCTTCCAAAGGCGGACCTACCTGTTCGAAAAGCTCCTCAACTACCGCCATCCCCTCTAAATGGTCACGTACGCTGCGGGTTAGTTTCTTTTCTACGGAGCCGTAAACATGCTTAATCCGGCTTTCTTTTTCTCCAATCTGTTCCACAATCCCGGAAGCTATGGCTTGCCCATCTGCCAGGTTAATCATTTTGTATTTAATAGAAGATGAACCAGAGTTGATAACCAGAACGGTTTCTGTTGTCATTTTTTCGTTCTCCTTAGCTGGATTAATCCTGTGCCTGAATAGCAGTGATAATTATGGTATTAACAATATCTTCAACTAGGGCTCCGCGGGAAAGATCATTTACCGGTCTATTTAACCCTTGCAAAACGGGTCCGACCGCAACCGCGTCAGCGGTGCGTTGAGCAGCTTTATAAACACAGTTGCCCACATCCAAATGGTTGAATACGAATACGTTAGCTTTACCGGCAACCGGTGAGTTTGGGCGTTTTTTGGCGGCTACCTGTGTATCTATTGCGGCATCGAATTGCAAAGGGCCGTCAATGGCTAAATCGGGGCATTTATCTTTAGCTATTTGGGTTGCCTCTTTTACTTTATCTACCGTTTCTCCTGCGCCCGAGTCTCCAGTCGAGTAGGAAATTAAGGCAACTCTTGGTTCTACCCCAAACTCGCTCGCTGTCTTAGCGCTCGAGATAGCAATATCTGCTAGTTGGGCGGCATTAGGATTAATCGAGACTGCGCAGTCGGCATACAGGTCGATGTGGTCAGAGAACAACATTAGGAATGCCCCCGAAACCGTTGATACTCCCGGTTTGGTTTTAATAATTTGCAAGGCGGGGCGAATCGTGTTTGCGGTGGTGTGGCACGCACCAGAGACCATTCCGTCCGCGTCCCCGTTCTCAATCATCATGGTTGCGAAATATGCCGAGTCTTTCAACATTTCTTCCGCTTTTTCTTCGGTTACTCCTTTTTTAGCGCGCAGCTCGGCGAGGCGAGAACGGTAACGAGCCAGTTTTTCTTTATCGTGAGGACTTACTATTTCGGCTGCGCTTAAATCAATATCAAGGCGTTTTGCACTGTCGCTAATTTGGTTTTCTTCTCCGATAATGACTATTTCGGCAGCGTCTAACGCTAGTACCTGAGCCGCTGCTTTTAAGACGCGGTCGTCCTCGGGTT
>NZ_RPZY01000016.1:0-3040 GCF_008661855.1 Varibaculum sp. | reverse complement strand
GGTAAAACTGGTGATTGGGGTGAAGTCGTAACAAGGTAGCCGTATCGGAAGGTGCGGCTGGATCACCTCCTTTCTAAGGAGTCAGGCAGACACGGATACAGAAGTAACCGGTGTTTGGTACAAGGGGAAACGGAAAGCAGATTGATATTGTTTAATTTTGAGGGCCCTGAAAAGGGAACTCAGAAAAGCGAAACCTTATGCGAAGAGCGTGGGGGTGTAGCTCAGCTGGGAGAGCACCTGCTTTGCAAGCAGGGGGTCAGGAGTTCGAGCCTCCTCATCTCCACCAATTTGGGCTCATAGCTCAGGTGGTTAGAGCGCGCGCCTGATAAGCGCGAGGTCGGTGGTTCGAGTCCACTTGAGCCCACCACTTTCCGAAAGGGAAGGACTCTCCAAAGTGTCGTACCTTGAAAACTGAACAAAGACTGCGTAAAGACAAAAGGATGGATGTTCCACCAGGAAGCATTCATCATTTGAAAGAGATTTTAAAAGAAATCTACAATTTCAAAGTTCTTTTGTTGGCAAATGGAAGAATCGAGCAAGAAAGATAACGGTCAAGCTAAAAAGGGCGCAGGGCGAATGCCTTGGCCCTGGGAGCCGAAGAAAGACGGGATAAGCTGCGATAAGCCGCGGGGAGTTGCAAATAAACATTGATCCGCGGATTTCTGAATGGGGAAACCCACACGGAGTCATGTCCGTGTAACATACACTGAATTCATAGGTGTATGTAGGGAACTGCCTGAACTGAAACATCTAAGTAGGGCAAGGAAGAGAAATCAACCGAGATTCCGCTAGTAGTGGCGAGCGAACGCGGAAGAGGCCAAACCAGCGGTAGAAATACCGTTGGGGTTACGGACTAGTACAAGTATCGCAGAGTCTAGCTGAAGTGTGTGGGAAAGCACGCCGAAGAATGTGAGAGCCATGTAAGCGAAAGACGAAGCGAGCGACTAGAATCCAGAGTACGGCTGGGCACGTGAAACCCGGTCGGAAGTCGGGGGGACCACCCTCCAAGCCTAAATACTACCCAGTGACCGATAGCGTATAGTACTGTGAAGGAAAGGTGAAAAGCACCCCGGGAGGGGAGTGAAAAAGAACCTGAAACCCTGTGCCTACAAGCACACAGAGGACGTCAAAGTCTGATGTGGTACTTTTTGTAGAACGGTCCGGCGAGCGAATGTATGCAGCAAGGTTAAGTTGTTCAGCAATGAAGCCGAAGCGAAAGCGAGTCTGAAAAGGGCGTTGAGTTGCATGCATTGGGCCCGAAACCGAGTGACCTACCCATGATCAGGTTGAAGTGGGGGTAAAACCCCATGGAGGACCGAACCGACCTCCGTTGAAAAGGCGGCGGATGAATTGTGGGTAGCGGAGAAATTCCAATCGAACTCGGAGATAGCTGGTTCTCCCCGAAATAGCTTTAGGGCTAGCCTCATGTTAGATTTCCGGAGGTAAAGCACTGAATGGCCTAGGGCCCGAGAGGGTACCGAAGCCTATCAAACTCTGAATGCCGGAAAATTGATGCATGGGAGTCAGACTATGTGAGATAAGTCTCATAGTCGAAAGGGAAACAGCCCAGATCTACAGCTAAGGTCCCAAAGCAGGTTTAAGTGGAAAAGGATGTGGAGTTGCGAAAACAGCCAGGATGTTGGCTTAGAAGCAGCCACTCATTTAAAGAGTGCGTAATAGCTCACTGGTCGAGTGACTCTGCGCCGAAAATTCAACGGGGCTAAAACCTGCACCGAAGCTTAGGCATCCGCAAGGATGGGTAGGGGAGCGTTGTGTACGAGGCGAAGCATTAGCGAAAGCGGATGTGGATTGTACACAAGTGAGAATGCCGGAATAAGTAGCGCGAATGATGTGAGAATCATCATGGCCGAAAGCCTCAGGTTTTTGGAGGAAGGTTCGTCCGCTCCAAGTTAGCCGGGAGCTAAGGTGAGGCCGAAAGGCGTAGCCGATGCACATACGGTAGAGATTCCGTAGCCGCCGAAAGATTTAAGCAGGGGGACACATTTGAAGTGTTGGTGCCGGGTGTTGGTTTACCCGGTCGAAAGGGACTGAAATTTAGTAGGGAAGTCCAGCATGGAGAGTGGCGAGAAAAGCCCTGTGTATATCTAAGGCGCCCGTACCGCAAACCGACACAGGTAGGTAGGAAGAAGATTCTAAGGCCAACGGGAGAAGGGTTGTTAAGGAACTCGGCAAGTTGACCCCGTAACTTCGGGAGAAGGGGTGCTCATGAAAGTGAGCCGCAGAGAATAGGCCCAAGCAACTGTTTAGCAAAAACACAGGTCTGTGCTAAATCGAAAGATGACGTATACGGGCTGACACCTGCCCGGTGCTGGAAGGTTAAGGGGATGTGTGCAAGCACTGAACCGAAGCCCCAGTAAACGGCGGCCGTAACTATAACGGTCCTAAGGTAGCGAAATTCCTTGTCAGGTAAGTTCTGACCCGCACGAATGGTGTAATGATTTGGGCACTGTCTCAACAGCCCGCCCGGCGAAATTGTAGTACCGGTGAAGATGCCGGTTTCCCGCGACAAGACGGAAAGACCCCATGGAGCTTTACTGCAGCCTAATATTGGGTTTCGATATTACATGTACAGGATATGTGGGAGACATGGAAGCACGGGCGTCAGCCTGTGTGGAGTCAGCCTTGGGATACCACACTTGTGATATTGGAATTCTAACCTGCGGCCCTGAATCGGGTCGGGGGACATTGTTAGGCGGGCAGTTTGACTGGGGCGGTCGCCTCCGAAAAAGTAACGGAGGCGTTCAAAGGTTGGCTCAGCTTGGACGGAAACCAAGCCAAAGAGTGCAAACGCATAAGCCAGCCTAACTGCGAGACTGACGGGTCGAGCAGTAACGAAAGTTGGAGTTAGTGATCCGGCGGTATGTGAGTGGAAATGCCGTCGCTCAACGGATAAAAGTTACCCTGGGGATAACAGGCTGATCTCCCCCAAGAGTCCACATCGACGGGGAGGTTTGGCACCTCGATGTCGGCTCATCGCATCCTGGGGCTGTATTCGGTCCCAAGGGTTTGGCTGTTCGCC
>NZ_RPZY01000035.1:0-42039 GCF_008661855.1 Varibaculum sp. | reverse complement strand
CGGGAGAGTAAGAAACCACCGCAACCCCACTAAACAGGAGACCAAACCCCCCTAAAGGGTTTGGTCTCCTCACATATACACACCAAAAAACAACCCCCATCCGGGCAATAACCCGAAACAACCAACCCAAACACCCCACACCACCAAATATGTGTCTTTTGCCGGGCGTGTCGGGGTGGTTTAGTGACCTGCCCAGCCTTTGCGGATGCGTAGGGATCCGTCTTGGTATTTAGGGTCGTGGTCGATGGCGTTATCCCATGAAGCATCCCAGGTTATGTTCCTAAGTTTTTGATTTTTTGAGAGAATTGAAGCATCTGAAACGTCCCAGGTTTTGTCCCGCTCCTTATGTGGGTGCTAGTTGTCTAGCATGGGTTCGATTGTAACGAGCTATCAACACCTGAGGGTCGGAATAGTTCCGGTACTCATGCAGGGATGTATTATCCCGCCAGGAAACCCAATAAATATAACGAAACCCAACATTGGTGAAATTTTTCAGGATTCACGCTAAATCAGCTCAGAGAAATGGGTTTCAGCGCGGCTTTACCGTAAAACCGTCTAAACCAATCAAGGTCTCTAAATAATCGCAGCAAGATTAAGCTAGTTATCCTCGCCGCCGTCCTAAAACCTTGAAGATATATTAACCGCGTTTACGCGGTCCTTCGTCCTTGCGAATACGTAAACGACGGCCGGCAATCCGGGCATTACTAATTTTACGTAGCGCCGCCGCAGACAAAGGACGCTCAAACTCGACCAAAGAGAAACTGGGCAAAATATCAATATGCCCCACATCTTTACCCGCCAAACCACTCTCGCCAGTAATCGCTCCCACAATCGAACCCGGTTTCACCCGGTCTCGGCGACCAACCTCAATCCGGTAACGACAACCACTACCAGCCTTAAAATGAGGACGCGATTTCCCCTTACCAGAAACCGGTTTCTTCGAGCCTTTTCTAGCGCAATCGCCCCCTCGTCCTTCCTCAAAACAGGCGGAAACAAAGCGCCCTAGTTCATCAACCTTTTCTTCGTAGCGCACCTTAAAACCAAGATGCTGTTTTTCCGGGCCGGTATCTCCACAAGCCAAAGCCAATAAACCAGCGGCCACATCCCCAATATCAAGCCCGGTAGAGGTCATTAAATCCTGGATAGCGTCAAAATAAACATCCATTTCCCCCTTATTTAGACGCGGGGTGACCTGGGAAATAAGGCGCTCAGCGCGCGAGAGGCGTACTTGGGTAGGGGAGGGAATAAAAACCTCCCTCATTTTTTGCCCAGTCAAATCCTCAATTAAAGCTAGGAGACGCTTTTCCCGCGGAGTAAAGAAAGTAAGGGAAGTGCCCTCCCGCCCGGCGCGCCCCGTACGTCCAATCCGGTGCACATAGGCTTCTGCCTCCCGCGGCACATCATAATTAACCACCAGTCCGATACGATCAACATCTAGACCGCGAGCAGCCACATCGGTAGCCACCAACACATCTAAATCGCCCCGTCGTAAACGCTCAACAATGTTTTCCCGCTCCTTTTGCGGAACGTCCCCACTAATCGCGGCAGCTAGAAAACCAGCCTTCAACAGTTCTGCGCCCACCTGTTCGGCATCTATGCGGGTACGCACAAACACGATAGTGGCATCAGATTCGCTCAGAGCCAAGACCCTGCCTAAAGCCTCAGACTTAAACTTAAAGGGCACCACTGCATAAGTCTGATCAACTGTATCCACAGTAGAGGATTGGGGGGCAATCGCAATCTCTACCGGATCTGTTAAATGACGCTGCGCAATCCGTTTAATCGCGGGCGGCATCGTTGCCGAAAATAGTGCCCTGACCGCCTCACGGTTAGCGCTGGTAGCAATAGTATCAACGTCCTCGGCAAAGCCCATCCGCAGCATTTCATCTGCTTCATCTAAAACAAAAAACCTAAGCGCAGACAAATCGAGCTCGCCACGTTCCATTAAATCCATGACCCGTCCCGGCGTGCCCACCACGATTTGGGCTCCTTCGCGCAACGCCGCAATCTGCGGAGTATAGGAAGCGCCGCCATAGACGGCGACTACCCCCAGGTTCATGCCCTTCGCAAAATCGGTAATCGCATTGGCAGACTGGGCAGCCAATTCCCGGGTAGGAGCCAAAATTAAGGCTTGAACCAGTGGCTTCTTTGCCTTGCAAGTAGCTAAAATAGGCAGACCAAAGGCGGCTGTCTTCCCGGTTCCGGTTTGAGCAATCCCCACCACGTCCCTACCGGAGAGCAGAGGAGGAATAGCTTTTTGTTGAATCGGAGTAGGGTGGGCGAAACCCAAGCTCTCCAAAGTTTTCAAAATAGTTTTTGGCAAATCTAAGCTGGCGAAAAAAGCTTCCTGAGCGATTGACTCATCCTTGCTGGCAATGCCTTCAGTTTCGGTGGATAAAGAATCGGCGGTGTCTTCGGTGGGGTGACCCTTAAAATCAGTCATATATAACCTGTCTATAGTTTTTATCTCGCTCTCAACGTTACCGGAGAGAGTGGGCAAGCAGAAAGCCCTGGTCAGTGAATCGCAACACCTCGACAAATATGCAGGAAATGAAATCTGGAAGAGCCGGTCTAGCGCGGTAGACTTGAGAGCAGTGAAAGTTACCTGCTGGGTTTTCTTAAAAGAACAGTGGGACAGTAAAGAAAGGAACAAATGTGCTCAGAACGCATGATGCGGGAACTCTAAACCGTGAACACGTGGGACAAACTGTTGAACTAGCGGGGTGGTTAGATCGCCGCCGTGACCATGGGGGAGTCTGCTTCATTGATTTGCGGGATGCTTCCGGTCTGGCTCAGGTGGTTATCCATGACGAGGAAGTAGCCCACGAACTGCGTAATGAATACGTTTTGCGGATAGTAGGCAAGGTTCATATTCGCCCCGAGGGAAATGAAAACCCGGATTTACCTACCGGTGAAATCGAAGTTTACGCTGATGAAGTCGAGGTATTAAACCCGGCAGCGGCGTTACCTTTCCAAGTTTCGGTACATGCCGAAGATTCCGGGAAAGTGGGCGAAGATGCCCGTTTGAAATACCGTTACCTAGATTTACGTCGCTGCGATATGCAGCGGCGTATCCGCTTGCGTTCAAAAGTGTCGAAAGTTACTCGGGACGTGCTAGATTCCTTAGGTTTCGTAGAAATCGAAACCCCCACCTTGACTCGCTCTACTCCCGAGGGCGCGCGTGACTTCCTAGTTCCCGCCCGCTTAAACCCGGGCTCTTGGTATGCTTTGCCGCAATCTCCCCAGCTTTTCAAACAGCTGTTGATGGTTGCCGGAATGGAACGTTACTATCAGATTGCCCGCTGCTATCGAGACGAGGACTTTAGAGCTGATCGTCAGCCTGAGTTTACCCAGCTGGACGTGGAAATGAGTTTCGTGCGTCAAGAGGACGTAATCGAAGTGGCGGAGCAAGTATTAAAAGCGGTGTTTGCACTAATCGATGTGCAGATTGAAACCCCGATTCCCCATATGAGCTATGCCGATGCGATGGCCCGTTTTGGTACGGATAAACCGGATTTGCGTTTCGGCCTAGAACTGACTGACTTAACTGAATACTTCCAGGACACTCCCTTCAAAGTCTTTGCCAGCGCCGAATACGTGGGGGCAGTGGTTATGCCCGGTGGGGCTGCACAACCACGGCGTACTTTCGACAAATGGCAAGACTGGGCGCGTTCGCGCGGAGGCAAAGGTCTTGCCTATGTAAAAGTTGAAACCGATGGAACCTTATCGGGACCGGTAGCAAAAAATCTCACCGATGCTGAACGAGACGGGCTGCGGGAAGCTACGGGAGCTAACCCGGGGGACTGTATTTTCTTCGCTGCTGGTAAAACCGATGAAGCGCGCGCCCTACTTGGGGCAGCACGTCTAGAAATCGGAAGTCGCTGCGATTTGTTAGATCCGAATGAGTGGAAGTTCGTGTGGGTGGTTGATGCGCCCCTATTTAAACCCTCCGCAGCTGCTAAAGCTGAAGGGGACGTGGCTTTAGGGGCATCGGCTTGGACAGCGGTGCATCACGCCTTTACTTCCCCTAAACCGGAGTGGCTAGACCATTTCGAGGACGACCCGGGCAGCGCCCTCGCCTATGCTTACGATATTGTGCTTAACGGTAATGAAATCGGTGGCGGGTCTATCCGTATTCACCGCCGGGACGTGCAAGAACGTATCTTTAAGGTGATGGGCTTGTCCAGCGAACAGGCGCAAGAAAAGTTTGGTTTCTTGCTGAACGCTTTCAAATATGGCGCACCTCCCCACGGGGGGATTGCATTCGGATGGGATCGTATCGTGGCTCTAATGACTCACGCAGATTCGATTCGTGACGTAATCGCTTTCCCCAAGTCTGGTGGTGGCTATGACCCGCTAACCGACGCTCCGGCACCAATCACGGATGAACAGCGCAAAGAGGCTGGGGTTGATTACGATCCCGAGGACGATGAATAATCACCTAACCATAAAGTAGGGGCTTAAAATGTTTTGCCCGCTGGGTTTGCTTATTTTGCGCAAACCCAGCGGGCAAAAATATATAGGTAAGAAAACTATTTGGCTTCGGCCCCAAAACGGGTTATTCGTCAGCGAAAGTTCCGATTACTGGCTGCCATTCTCGCACCGTAATACTCTTAACTATGCCAGCTTGAATATAGGGGTCATCATGTAAAACCTCTTTAGCCTCTTCCGGGGTGCGTGCCAACATAATTGTCATTGAACCCTTATCCGGTAAATCAGCAGTTCTACCGGTAGAAAGCACAGTTCCTAAAGCGTTCAAATGACGCATAAATGCGCGGTGCTGCGGGCGGGTTTGGCATTTTAACGAAAGCTTTTCTGAATCGTAGTGGTAATCAACAATATAAACACTCATTGCGAGATTATCCTCATGCTCGGGGGTAGCCATCTTTCCCTCCCGTTATCTGTTGGTAGCTGAGACTGGCTCACGTTTACAGTTCTGCTCCTTATTCTACCTTAGTAAAGTCACGGTGGCACTAGCTGCCCGATAAGTCTTTATCGCGTTTAACAGCGGCAAACACCGCCGAGCGAGCTGCCGGAGAAAAACCCGCATCTTCCATCGCTAACAGTCCCGCCACCGTAGTTCCCCCCGGAGAACAGACCTGATCTATCAAACCTTGAGGATTTAACCCCGGAGATAGATTCTCAAGGACATTCAATGCCGAACCCGCTACTGCCTGCGCAACTATCCGGGTTGCTTCCTCTTTCTTAAGTCCCTCAGCGACCCCTGCCTGAGCGAGAGAATCAATAAACCGGTACACCCAAGCTGGTGAACAGCCCGCGAGAGCCGAAAAAATTGCAAAGTGTTCTTCTGCTACCAGGGCGGTTTTCCCAATAGATTCAAACATGGCGCGTACCTCACTCAAAGCTTGTGCACTCACGTACTGGTTGGCAGCAATCCCAGACATAGACTGTCCAATCTGGGCATTAACATTAGGCATCACCCGCACAAGTGGGGTTTTTTCCGGCAGATGTTCTTCAATCTTGGCTATTGGGGTTCCGGCCGCTATCGAAATCACCACCGGTTTATGGACTAAAGAATCAGCCAAATCAGCTAGTAGTGGAGCAATCCCATAAGGTTTTACCCCCAGTAATAGGTATTCTGCTTCCTGCGCAACCCTATGGGCATTAGGAGCTACCGGCAAGGAAAACTCTGCTTCAAGGGAACGCAATCGCTCGCGGCTGCGGTTAAAAGCTAAAATTTCGCCAGGAGCCAGTTGCCCTGAAGAAAGAAGACCGCGAATAATCGCACCTCCCATGGAACCAACCCCAATAACCCCTAACTTGACCATCCGTCCTCCAAAAAGTGAGATTTATTAACTGCTTAGAGTCTATCGCGGACAAAATTTAATGAGAACGCCAAACCGGATATGCTTTACATAAAGGCATTGAATCGGCAATCACCGAGGAGCCGCTGGAAGAACCCCCACCTATGGGACAGTAGAACCAGACGGGTAAGCCCGTAACAGCAGTTAATGAGGCCCACATTTTTGGGTAAAGCGGGGTGGTACCGCGAGGCTGAAAAGCCTTCGTCCCGGCACTGACAGTAACGACTCTAAACAGGTGAGGTTAAACGTGGGCTACTATCCTCGGCACAAAGATGGCGACGTCCCCGCCAATCCGTCCTTCCCCCAAATGGAACAAGAAACCCTGGGACATTGGGAAAAGACAGACACTTTCCGCAAGTCAGTTAAGCAAAGGCAAGCAGGTGAAGCCGGCTCTAACGAATTCGTATTCTATGACGGCCCACCATTTGCAAACGGATTACCTCACTACGGACATCTCCTAACCGGTTACGTAAAAGACGTGGTAGGGCGCTATCAGACGATGCAAGGGCGACGGGTAGAGCGTCGTTTTGGTTGGGACACCCACGGATTGCCTGCCGAACTGGAAGCAGAACGCATCCTGGGTATTGACGATAAATCCCAGATTGAAGGTCCAGATGGGGTAGGAATCGCACGCTTCAACCAAGAATGCCGCGACTCGGTGCTGCGCTACACCAAAGAATGGGAAGAATACGTAACCCGCCAGGCACGTTGGGTAGATTTCGAAAATGACTATAAAACCCTCGACCCTTCCTATATGGAATCGGTAATTTGGGCATTCAAAACCCTCTATGACAAAGGACTAGCCTACGAGGGATACCGGGTTCTTCCTTACTGCTGGAATGATCAAACCCCCCTGTCAAACCATGAACTGAAAATGGATGACGATGTCTATCAAGACCGTCAAGACAACACCGTTACGGTGGGGTTACGTTTAGAAAGCGGGGAACTCGCATTAATCTGGACAACCACCCCCTGGACTTTGCCCTCCAACCTGGCAATCGCGGTCGGCCCAGATATTGAATACCAAGTAGTACAAGTAGAAGCAGACGTTGAATCTCCTTTGGCGGGACAAAAAGTAGTAATCGCCGCCGCACTAGCCGCAAACTATGCTAAAGAACTAGGGGAAAACCCGAAAGTTCTGCAAACCCTGAAAGGCTCAGAACTGGTAGGACGAGCCTATACCCCAATCTTTGACTATTTCTCCAACTGCGACGCAGATACACCCGGACCTCAAGCCTTCCACATTATTGGGGCAGACTTTGTATCTACCGAGGACGGAACCGGGCTAGTACATATCGCTCCCGCATTCGGCGAGGACGATATGAACGTATGTGTCGAAGCCGGAATTAAAGCGGTAGTCCCGGTAGATGAAGCCGGTCTGCTCACCGAACAGGTACCAGACTATGCCGGAATGCAAGTTTTTGAAGCCAACAAACCCATAATTTTGGATTTGCGGCGCGCCCATGAAGAAGACTCCGGGCCGCTCGCACGTACCCCGAAAGAAAAACGGGCAGTACTGGTGCGCCAACAATCCTATAACCACTCTTACCCTCACTGTTGGCGTTGCCGCAAACCCCTAATCTACCGGGCAGTATCCTCCTGGTTCGTAAAAGTAAGCGCCTTCCGCGAGAGAATGGTGCAGCTAAACCAAGAAATCGACTGGGTACCATCCCACATTAAAGATGGACAGTTCGGTAAATGGCTAGAGGGAGCCCGGGACTGGTCGATTTCGCGTAACCGCTATTGGGGAAGCCCCATCCCGGTTTGGAAATCAGATGACCCCGCCTATCCTAGGGTAGATGTATATGGTTCATTTGAGCAGCTAGAAAAAGATTTCGGGGTAGAAGTTAAAGATCTGCATCGCCCCTTTATAGACACTTTAGTGCGCCCTAACCCGGATGATCCCACCGGTAAATCCATGATGCGGAGAATCCCCGACGTACTGGACTGCTGGTTCGATTCCGGATCCATGCCCTATGCCCAGGTGCATTATCCCTTCGAGAATCAAGACTGGTTTGAAAACCATTACCCCGGCGATTTTATCGTCGAATATATCGGGCAAACCCGCGGCTGGTTCTATGTGCTACACGTTTTAGCCACCGCCCTGTTTGATCGTCCCGCTTTCCGTTCCTGCGTATCCCACGGGATTGTGCTGGGAGATGACGGTCGTAAAATGAGTAAATCCCTACGCAACTATCCCGATGTTAATGGGGTATTTGAACAATATGGTTCAGATGCGATGCGCTGGTTCTTAATGGCTTCCCCCGTGGTGCGCGGGGGGAATCTGGTCGTAAAAGAGGACGCGATTCGCGATACCGTGCGCCACGTGATTTTGCCCCTGTGGAATATCTACTATTTCTTCGCCCTATATGCCGGAACCTGCAATAAAGGGGCAGGATATTTAGCTAAACCAATCGAGCTGAGCGATAAAGAACAACTGAGCAAACTAAATGTGATGGATCGCTACCTGCTGGCACGCACCGGACGGCTAGCTAACCAGGTACGCGCCCTATTAGATTCCTATGATTTAGCCGGGGCGTGCGAAGCCATCAGCGAGCATCTAGATATGATGACCAACTGGTATGTTCGTACCTCACGGGAACGGTTCTGGAATGAAGAGGACGCAGCTTACGACACCCTCTACACCAGCCTAGAAATGCTAATGCGAGTGATGGCTCCCTTAGCTCCACTGGTCAGTGAAGAAATCTGGCGGGGATTAACCGGGGGAGAGTCCGTGCACCTAGGTGACTGGCCCCAGATTCCTGAGACCGTTGATGCCCCCGAGCTAGTATCCGCAATGGACATGGTACGCAGCGCAGTGTCGGCTGCTCATTCTCTCCGAAAAACTCACGGACTGCGGGTACGGCAACCCCTGAAATCATTAACAATCGTTGATGATTCCGCAGCCAAGCTAGCAGATTTCACTGACCTCATAGCTGGGGAAGTAAACGTCAAACAGGTAGAGTTACTAGCATCTAGCGAATCTGGTTTGCAGCTGCAACGGCAACTGAAACTCAACCCGAAAGCATTCACCCCCCAAATCCGCAAAGCCACCTCTGAACTGTTCAAAGCGGGAAAGACCGGGCAATGGCAAGAAGTAGCTGACACGGTAGTTTTCCCCGAAGTGCTGGTAGACGGGCAAGCAGTTACCCTCAGCGGCGAACAATTCTCCCTGTCCACTTCGGTCGAGGTCGAGGAGGGACAAGTAGCTACTGTACTGAGCAGCGGGGCAGTGGTGGTTCTTGACACCGAGATTACCGCCGAATTGGAAACCGAAGGTTATGCTCGCGACTTAGTGCGTGCAATCCAAGATGAGCGCAAAACTCAAGATTTGCACGTTTCTGACCGGATTGAGCTAACTTTGTATCTGCCCGAAGCACACCTTTTAGCCACCAAGAACTATGCCGATATGATTAGCCACGAAGTGCTCGCCACGCAGCTTCAAATCGAGCAATCCCCAGGAAAAGAGGTAAAAATCGAGATTACGGCGGTACATCCGATAGAAAACTAACGGAAATAATCGGGAGAAATCTTTGAACACTCAAGGTCACCTAGAGCCAGAACTCAATCCGTATGCACAAATCGCTAAAGAGGCGAAAGGCGCTCACGGGCAAATTGACCCGGAACTGCTGCCCTACCTACAGGAAGCAGACCGCAAAGAACAGATTGAGTTACCGGTCAGTGACATCTCGACTGCTGAGCCAGACTTAACTCGTCTACGCGAAGTTCTAGCGGCAGGTGGGATAGAGATTCCCGATGCTATCGAATCGGTTATTGATGAGGACGAGGACTCCGGGACACAAACCGCGCCGAATGATACCTTCGCTGTAGATAGCGAGGAATCGGGCAGAGTGGCTAGTGCGCCCTCGTCCTCATCAAAATCGGATGAAACTTTGAGAACAGATTTTCAAGTAGCCGAAATCTATAGTCAAATCCTCACTCGGCGTCCCGAACATAACATTTCGCCGACCAAGGCTCGCATTGAGCGTGCCCTCGATTATCTCGCTAATCCCCAGCTTTCCTATTCCAGCTTGCATATTGCCGGTACTAACGGGAAAACCTCTACCGCGCGGATAGCGGATAGTCTGCTGCGAGCCAGTGGACTGCGGGTAGGGCGATTTACCTCCCCCCACCTGGTAAGTGTGCGCGAACGTATCTCTATAGATGGTGAACCTATCAGTGCGCAGGCATTTTTAGAAGCCAATAGGGACGTAGAAGCAATTATTGCTCTTGCCGATAAAGAGGGGGAGAAGCTAGGTCAAGGTCGCCTATCGTTCTTCGAGTACCTGACCGCGCTCGCATTTCAGGCTTTCGCGGCGGCTCCCATTGAGGTAGGAGTAATCGAAGTCGGTATGGGGGGCAGATGGGATTCTACGAATGTTTTGGAATCGCCAGTACAGGTAATCTGTCCTATTTCCTTTGACCATGAACAATGGTTAGGACATACCCTAGCCGAAATCGCCAGGGAAAAAGCTGGGATTATTCGCCCTGGCGCAACCGTTATTTGCGGTTACCAAGACCCGCAGGCGCTAGCAGTTATTAGGGAAGTTTGCAGACAAAAAGATGCGAACCTACGCCTACTGGGGCAAGACATCAAGATTAGCGAGCAAAAAATGGCAGTTGGGGGACAGATGTTTACTGTGTCCACCCCGGCAGCTACCTACCAGGATTTATATCTACCGCTCTTTGGACATCATCAAGCCGAGAACGCGGCGTTAGCAATCGCGGCAGTGGAGGCTCTGGGAGCTGGTAAACCCCTATCTGAACAGGTGCTAGAAACCGGTTTACATACCGCGAGTTCTCCAGGACGTTTAGAGGTACTCGCCGCTTCTCCCACCATTATTGTGGATGCCGCCCATAATCCGGCAGGGGCAGCGGCGTTGCGATCTGGGATTGAGGACGCGTTTGGATTCCAAAAAGTTGTAGGCGTTTTTTCTGCTATGGCTGATAAAAACGTGGAGGGAATTCTGGCAGAAATGGAGCCGCTGCTCGATGCGATTGTAACCACTCCGATGGAGGGGGAGCGGGCAATGGAAGGGGCAGAACTGGGCAAAATTGCTAGCGAAGTGTTTGGAGTGGAACAAACTTTCGCTGCCCCGAATCTTCTGGATGCTATTGACCAGGCAGTAGCTTTAACTGAAGAGGGCGACCTGCCTGCTGACACGGTAGGAGTCGTGGTTTTCGGATCGGTAGTGTTAGCGGGGCAAACCCGTCAGTTGCTGGCAGGTCGATTGCAATAGTGACCCACAACTTAGAGTCACAAAACCGGATAAGTAAGCAAGCAACAAATAAATATGACAAGATAATTACGTGAAATTAACGGTTGCGATAGATGCCTATGTGCTTGCTGACGCTAACCTTGTAGGTTGGTCGTGGGTGATTGACCAAGACAATTGGGCGTGCGGATATGTTGAAGATTCCGTATCTATGGCACAGGCACAATTTCGGGCGCTCTTTTCATATGTGCGTAGAACCCGCGGAGACCAAGAGCCACTACTGGTTTTAACCTCCCTAGAATATGTGGCATCCGTGCTCCAGACCTGGCGGCATCAGTGGCGTAATAATGGCTGGGCGAAACTTGACGGAATGCCGCTGGCAGATTTGTCCCTGATTCGCGGTATCGATGCAAATTTAGACTCGCGGGAAGTGGAAGCTAAACGCATTAATGTTGATGAACACGACTTGCTGAGACAAGCGCATGTTTATGCTCGGGAAACTGTTTATAGCTATCGCGATCAAGGCGTGGGAAAACCGGTCGGAGGTATTGGCGAAAAGGTTACCCGCAAAGACAGGGGAAAGAAAATAGAGCACTTGACCCCCAAACTAGGTTCAAGTGTGGGAATCAATGATTCGCTTCCAGATAATGTGACCGAATTTCCTCGAAAATACCAGTCGGAACAGCGGATAAATGATTTTGTGAACTCCCAAAGTCCCGGTCCATCTGGCGTGGGAGGTTTAGGCTCAGCTGCCAGGGGAGCTGCCTCTAATCTGCGACCTATTACCCAGGTAGTTAGAGACGAGGATTTACGTTTCCAAAAGTATTGCTCCAGTGCTGACCGGGTGCATATTTGGGAAATGATGCACCCTGATTTCATATCCATAGGAGAGTTGGGGGAGCCTATTTCTAGGACTGAGGCAGCTGCTTTACTAGCTGAAGACCCTCCCTCTCCCTCCGAAATTGAGGTAAGGGAACTCGGTCCGCACACTGCTCAGGTTATCTATTTTGATTCTGTATTAGTCCAGTCCTGGATTTGGACACGCCATCAGAACAGTCAAGCTCGACTGATTTTCCAGCAGGTAACTAAGCGTCCCGCCGACGTGTTTGGAATGTAACAAGTTGTGTGGCTTAAACTTTTGTTGAAGCCACACAACGATTACAAGGTATTTAACTAATTAGGTTAGTTAGAGATTACATCCCGACTTCCGCGGCAAAATCTCCCTCTTCCAGGCGATTCTTGACCGTGGATAGATAACGAGCCGCATCTGCACCATCAATCAAGCGATGGTCATAGGACAGAGCAAGATAACACAAAGAACGTACCGCAATAGTGTCATTACCTTCGGAATCTTTTACAACCCTGGGGCGACGCACAATCGTTCCCAGCCCCAAGATAGCTTCCTCCGGATAATTGACTACTGGGGTGTCAAAGAGTGCTCCGCGTGAACCAGTATTAGTTATTGAGAAAGTACCTCCACTCATTTCGTCAATACTGATATTGCCGGAACGTACCTTGTCAGCCAATTCATTAATCTTGCGGGCAATAGCCGCAATCGTTAAATCACCACAGTTCTTGATTACCGGAACCATCAGACCTTTCTCGGAATCAACGGCAATCCCCACGTTCTCGTGGTCAAAATAGGTAACTTCCTGAGTTTCATCATTTACCCGTGAGTTAATCTTCGGATGTGCCTTTAATGCCTCTACAGCTGCTTTAACAAAGAACGGCAAGAAGGTTAGCTTAGTACCCTCCCGGCGTTCAAATGCGTCTTTCGCATGGGCACGCAGATTCGCAATTCGGGTCACATCCACCTCGACCACTGTGGTCAGCTGCGCAGTAGAAGCCAAGGAATTCATCATATGCTTAGCGATAGTTTGCCGCATACGTGAGAGCTTCTCGGTCTTACCGCGTTCAGTGGACACCGGAATTGGGGTCGCAGAGCTGGCAGTAGATTCTGGCTGCGAAGACATCGGTTCTTTTGTCGCAGCTTCCAGCACATCTTCGCGCCGAATCCGTCCGCCCACGCCACTGCCTTGGATAGTGGAAATATCTACGCCCTTTTCTCGTGCCAACTTGCGCACAATCGGAGTGACATATCCCGAACTTACCTGCTGAGCGGTCGCAGATTTCTCTTCTGCTGCCCCGGAAGTGGATACCGGTGGTTTCGGCGCAGCGGGCACGCTAGGCGTGGTCGGCGCGGCAGGAGGAAGCGAAGAAGCCGCAGATACCGGCAGTGCAGACTGACTGGATATAGGAGATACGCTCGGTGTGGATGGGGGGATGTTTTGTCCTTCGGCGGTCATTGTTCCGGGGTATCCGGTGTGGGCTTGGGGGTATGCCCATTGGACTACGTGGTGGTCGCCCTCGCGCTTGATTGAGGAAGGAATCCCGGCACCCGGCAAATCCGCAAGATTAGCAGGCAAACTAGGAGCAGGGGGAGCCGCCGGAGCAGCAGGCGCTTTAGGGGCTGGCGGAACCGAGGAAGTACCCGGAAGTGAAGGAGCACTGGGGGTTTCTCCGGGCAACGAACTAGCAGAAGTATCCACTGGAGAAGACTCCGGCATAGCGGAGCCATCCCCGATACGACACAGAACCGTACCCACGTCTACCGTCTCGTCCTCTTCAACCAAAATCTCGGATAAGACTCCGGAAATAGGGGAGGGAACCTCGGAATCAACTTTATCGGTCGAAACCTCAAGTAAAGGTTCATCAACCGCGACCTGGTCGCCAACTTTCTTTAGCCAGCGAGAAACCGTTCCCTCGGTGACCGATTCGCCCAGAGCGGGCATCTCAATGTCTTGTGCCATTATTATCAACCTTTCCGGACTTTAGGAATGTAAGGGTTTACCGGCAAGAGCCATTGCAGCCTCGCCAATTGCTTCGTTTTGAGTGGGATGAGTATGAATCAACGATGCCAAATCTTCCGGGAAAGCCTCCCAATTGACCATCAGCTGACCTTCGCCAACTAACTCGCCAACCCGTTTGCCAAGAGCGTGGAAACCAACGATTGGACCGTCCTTTTGAGCCACCATTTTAATAATCCCGCCAGTTCCCAAAATCTGGGATTTGCCGTTACCAGCCAAATTATATTCGGTAACCTGCACGCCCTCTTGCCCGAATTTTTCTTCTGCTTGCGCCTGAGTTAAACCAACCGAAGCAATCTCTGGTTCGCAGAAGGTAACCCGTGGAATGTTTTGTTCAACCAGTGGGTGCGGGCTAAGACCGCCCAAATGCTCAGCTAAGAAAACACCTTGTGCAAAACCGCGATGCGCCAGTTGCAAACCAGGAACAATGTCGCCTACCGCATACACGCCGGGAACATTAGTCATTAAATGCTCATCAACCGGGATAAAACCGCGATCGAGGTTAATCCCGACCTGTTCAAAACCCATATCGCGCGTGCGCGGAGCGCGACCCACCGCCACCAGCAACAAGTCCGCATCAAAAGTATCTCCTGCCTGGGTTCTAACTTGTACCGCGTCCTGGTCTTGGGTAACTGAATCAAATAAAGTGCCAGTCTTAAAAACAATGCCCCGACTGCGGAAAGCGCGCTCTAGACCTTTAGATACTGCGGCGTCCTCGTTATTAGCCAAGTGCGGAAGCGCCTCAATTACGGTAACTTCCGTCCCCAAAGATGCCCACAGACTAGCAAATTCGATTCCGATAACCCCGCCACCGAGAACTATCGCTTTGTGAGGAATCCAATCAAGTTGCAGTGCCTGATCTGAAGTAATTACCCTTCCTTCAATTGCCAGTCCCGGCAGTGACTTTGAATAGGAGCCAGTAGCCAATACCAGGTTCTTGCCCTGGTAGGTGTCAGTGCCAACCTGGACGGTATTTGCGCTGACCAGGCGTCCCCAACCTGGGATATAGTCAATCTTGCGTGACTTTACCAGTCCTTGAAGTCCTTTATGTAGACGGGAAATAGTCTTGTCGCGGAAGGCCGCGACTTTAGACATATCTACACCGCTAAAAGTAGCATTGATGCCCAGGTGAGAGGCTTCTTTGATGGCATCCACAGTTTCTGCCACGTGCAACATTGCTTTAGTGGGGATGCAGCCTCGATGTAGGCAGGTGCCACCTACTTTATCCCCCTCGATTAGGGCGACTTTCATTCCCAGTTGGGAGGCGCGCAAAGCGGTAGCGTACCCACCACTGCCTGCGCCCAAGACTACGAGGTCATAGGTGCTCGTCATTGTGATGTTCTCCTTGATAAAACTCGCGTCTCGTCCAGATATACAGGCAGGTAGCCCCAAAAAAGGATGGGCGACCGCACCTATAGTATTCTAGACACCTGCACACATTCTTTCATTTTTACTCGCTAAACGCACGGCGATTAAGGCTCTTTCTGAAGATTATGACAATAGGAAGTCGCCGAGTTTTCGCTTTTTACCTGTGCGGCTGCACCTGGAAGCCGCTTTGGCGGCTGGTTTTGGGCAAAAGGGTTTTGCCTGGGTCTGAGGGATTTACGGGAGAGAATTCTATGCTGAGGGCGCGGTGGAAGTGGAAATGCTAGCTGAGTTTTTTGGAGTGGGAGGGGGCTCATTAGGGAGAGTGCTAGGGGGCGGGAGTTGGCAGGAGTTGGGAAGCGGACCGAAAATGCTGCTTTCAGCTTCGATGGGTAGACTTTGGGTATTAAGCCAACAATCATAAAATAGCTATCTAAACACCAGGGAGGAGATAGTGCCAGCATCTACGTCCGCGCAGTCGTCCCCTAAAGATCCGCGTACCGTATCGTGGGGAGTGGGGCGGATTTTCATGGCGTGCCTAGTGGTTTTCTCTGTGGTTGCGCTGTTTTACGAGTTCTCAACGCTACCGGCAGCTAATACTCCCGGATATGGATTCTCGATGCTTTCGATTGCTAATGTTGCGCACTGGATTACGCTCTCGGTTGCGGTTATCCATAACGGACGACGAATGCGGCTTTTAGCCTGGACGCTCAGCGGGATTGAGATTATCTTGTTGGTTTTGTTTGCGTGGGTTTTTTCTGTGCCTCACTTAGAATGCGCTCAGTTACTGTGCAACTGGGGACAAACCTATTTCTATATGCCCGCGATATTAAGTGTTTTAACTATTGTCTGGCTGGTGGTTTCTTCGCCGCTACGTCCAGCAAATAAATAATTCTCGGTGTAGGTAGCTTTTCTAAACCAATCCCGGATAAGAGTTTTGCCGCAGAGCCTCGTATAGACCGATACTAGCTGAAATTGTTAAGTTCAAAGAGCGCAAATGCGGAACCATCGGGATTCGCACCAGGTTAGCTATGCGAGGATGCTTCATAACCTCTTCCGGGAGACCGGTAGGTTCAGGACCAAATAACAGTCCGTCCTCGCCCCCATAAGAAACCTCTTGAAACTGAAGAGAAGAATGCCCGGTAAAGGCGTGAATCTGTCCCGGTATTTCCGCGAGGGCGTCCTCTAAATTAGGGTGCACTTTCACGTGCGCGAGGTCGTGGTAGTCCAGTCCCGCGCGCTTGAGTTTAGTGTCATCCATGTCGAAACAAAGTGGTTCTATCAGGTGTAATAGAGTGCCGGTGCAGGCAGAAAGCCGAATAGCGGCGCCGGTATTTCCCGGAATCCGCGGCTCGAAATAGATCAAATGCAACACGCCCTCAATCCTATTGTTTTTCTTGAGGAGGGTAAACAAAGGGAAGAACTCAGAAAACACTTTCCTGATTCACTTCCCGATATTTTGGGAATGAAAAGTTGCTACGGGTAAATCGGGGACACGGTTTTGAAGATGACCAGGGGGTCTATTAGATGAGGTGGCGGTATGGGGGGCGATTACTGCGTCCTCTGGAGAGTTCTTACTGATAGTAGCCGGTTTGAGCCATTTTTTTCGGTACTTTATCCGTTTTGTCAGCTATTAGTGTCTAATTTCAGTAGTCTTAAGAGAGTTGCAACTTCGACGTTTGGAGAAAAGATGGATTTAAACTCTCGACCGATAGCCCCAGATCCCTACGAGGCGTTGCCGGAGCTTCCTACTTTTACTTTGACTTCTGCTGATATGACAGCGGGCGGACAGATGCCGACCGCGCAGATAGCAGCGGGGGAGAACCTGTCTCCGCAACTTTCTTGGAGCGGTTTCCCTAAAGAAACCAAGTCTTTCCTGCTTACTTGTTTTGACCCTGATGCCCCTACTCCTTCGGGGTTTTGGCACTGGCTGATTACGGACATTCCGGCGGAGATGACTTCCCTGCCTACTGGCGCGGGCAGTAGTGACTTAGAGCTTGACGGACCAGCTTTCCATTTACGTAACGATGGAGGTGGCTGGTCCTATATGGGGGCAGCGCCGCCGAAGGGCGATCGTCCGCACCGTTATATTTTTGCTGTTCACGCCCTGGATACGGAAACTTTGGAACTGGATGAGGACGCGTCTGCCGCGGCCGCTAACTTCCAGGCGCTATTCCACTGCCTGGCACGCGCCACTTTAGAGGTTACCTATCAGAACAAATAGGGCGCGGCGGAGTAGAAAAGTCAGCAAACGTTGGATTGACGTGTTGATACAACGGGTTGATAGAAGATAACACTGTGTGCGGTTTCGCGCTCGTTGCGTGAGTACCTGTCAGTGACTAGGTAAGACACGAGATTAGAGCCGCTTTTCATCTGCCTTTCAATGAGTGTAATCCGGGTGTGCTGAGGCAAGGGATTATTTCAGTAGAACCGAGTTCATCACAGCGGAATCGAAACTGTATCTTTCAGCTGTTATCGACTGTTTTGACGGCAAGATAGTCGGGTGGGCTAGCGGGGGCATCCCAGTAATGAAATAGTAATGGCTTCAATGAATATGGCTCTTCAAGAACCCTTTGATCACAAATCGTTGATAATTCATTCTGATAGAGGATTTCACTATCGTGGCGGAGATTATGCAGCGTTTTTACGATGTCACGACATCAACCAATCAATGTCTAAAAAAGGATGCTCACCCGATAATGCTGCATGTGAAGGCTTCTTCGGGCGAATGAAAAATGAAATGTACTACGGATACAAATGGAAAGCACCAACGAGCTTGAAACAGCCATTAAACGCTACATAAATTTCTACAACAACCACCGCATCAAACTCACCCTCGGTGGATTAACCATAAAACAATACAGGCACCACTACCAGCCGGTAGTCTAAAACTGTCCAAAAAACAATCCGCACCCCCATTTGGGTGTTAAACCTATATGTGCAGGTAAAGGGTTTGAAAATAGAAAAATCCCTGGCCAACATGATATTAGCCAGGGCGTATCGTGCTAGCAACACTTCGTGTTCCGCACTATTTCGTCGTCCTCACTAATGAAAAAGCCCGAAGGCTTTTTCACCGTTCGGACTTCTCATAGTTACTTTCACTCTCATTTTGATACAGGGTGGGTTCTGGGTGCAAAGAAAGTAGCTTGGGTGCAAATACAGAAATCTGGGTGCATGACTAGAAAGCTGAAAGAACTACATAACAACTATTGTGAATAGCTACCCAATCGCTATATCAAGGGGAAAACAATGCTCTCGATTTCTTCTACACTCGAGAGCCGGAACCCGTTTCGTAACTTCTCTCTTCTTTCGCCCATCCGCATAGAACCAGTCAATCCATTCGTCGGGGGCATTAAAATATCTCATTTTGCCGCCGCAAATGGGACAGACCGCTGAGATCTTCTCGATTGACAGCTTATTGTGCGCACCGCTAATTGCGAGGTTAAAGATAAGCGGATGACGTGTCCCCAATTTGGTTATTTGTCTGAGCCTCCAAGTTAAAACCCCGAGAATCGCGAGCACAGCAAAACCGATGACCCAGGGTGCAGAAGTTTTTGGGTCAAGGACGCTGGGAGATATTTTCCCACTAATCAGTTCAAGAACATCTTTAAAAATGGGCATGAAAGAACCTAAAGATCCAAGTCCCATAAAGAAACTGATCCAGGTTAAGGCTGCCTGTGTGACGTTGCTACGCCACACAGGCGTGGCCTTAACTTCTGGATAAAGAGAGTCAGTATGCTCTTGCAGGTTGTAGTTATTGATATCCCTACCAGCCTGTTGAATATTCCCTCGTATCATGTTTTTAGTGATACCAAATGAATGTGAATTATCTGCGGAAAGCTTTGTCCCGCAGTTGGAACAGAACGCAGATGCTTCTGCTACTTCCGACCGGCATTGAGGACATATCATAAGCTGATTTTACGTGAAGCCTGACGTTCTTCCCAGACCTTAGGAATTAGAGCCCGTCTTTGAAGCAAAACATGCGCTGAGTTTCATTGATTACCGTCACGTAGTCAACTAGGGTGTTCCAGGCTTGATCGCTGTATTCTAGTGGTGGCTGGGTTGCTAGGTAGTCGTGGATTTCTTTGGCTTGTGCTTGGCGGGTGATGAGGTCTGCGATCTTGTTTGTGATTGTCTGGTGTTCTTTTTCTTGCTGTTGGTAGCGCTGTTCGAGTTGGTGGTAACGCTGGTCATATTCGTCTGGGTCGTGTACTGCGGTGGCGTTTTCGGTGATGAGCTGGTTTATTAACGCCACGGTTTCTTCCATCTTCTTAGCGATTTTAGCTTGCCGAGTTTCGAGTTCTGTTGTGTTGTAAACCGTGTCATCAAGTAGTCGTATCACATGATCGAGAGTGGCGTTATCTTTGACTCGTTCGGTTAGGGCTTGGGTGAAGGCTTCTTTGATTTCTTGCTCGGTGACGTGTGGGGTTGTGCAGTGGTAGCCGGGCTTGTATTTGTTGTTGCAGCGCCAGATGTAGCGGCGGTATTTGCTGTTTGAATGCCAGACTTTACGTCCGAACCAGCCCCCACAATCTGCGCATTTAATCCGAGTAGCGAACGGATGCGCGGAGGTGGTTCCTTTACCTGATCTGCGGGCTAGTTCTGATTGCACTATCTCCCAGGTTTCAGGTTCGATGATCGGCTCGTGGTTTCCGGTCACGTAGTACTGTGGTACTTCGCCCTCGTTGGTTTTCTTGGTTTTGGTCAGGAAGTCGGTGGTGAAACTTTTTTGTAGTAGCGCATCACCTTTGTATTTTTCGTTGGACAAGATTGAGCGGATGGTGCTAGCTGACCAGATGTTTTTACCGCGTGGCGTGAGAATCTGGTCGGTGGTGAGTTCTTTAGCGATGGTTTGTGGTGTTGCTCCTTCAAGGAATCGAGCATAGATACGGCGCACGGCTGGCGCTTGGGTTTGGTCGATGGCGAGGTTTCCGTCGTCACCCTTTTTGTAACCGAGTAAGGATTTGTAGGGCACCATGACTTTTCCGTCGGCGAAGCGCTTGCGGTGTCCCCATGTCACGTTCTCAGAAATGGAGCGTGATTCTTCCTGTGCCAGGCTGGACATGATCGTGATGAGCAGTTCGCCTTTAGAGTCCAAGGTCCAGATGTTTTCTTTCTCGAAATACACCTCAACTCCTGCGTCTTTTAACTGGCGCACGTGAGTCAAGGTATCGACGGTGTTCCGAGCGAAACGGGACACGGACTTGGTGAGAATCAGGTCGATTTTGCCGGCGAGTGCGTCGGCGATCATGGTTTTGAATCCTTGACGATGTCGGGTGTTGGTGCCCGTGATGCCTTCGTCAGCGTACATGCCAGCGAATTCCCAGTCGGTTCTGGATTGAATGTGGCGGGTGTAGTAGTCGATTTGAGCTTCGTATGAGGAGGCTTGTTCTTCTTGCTCGGTGGACACCCGCGCGTAGGCTGCAACCCGACGTTTTATTGTGCGGCTAAAACTGTCAGCAGTGTGTCTGAGTGTTTTGGTTGCCGGGATCGCGCTAACTCGTTTACGCCTGGTTTTTGCGGTGGCAGTCACTGGGTTTCCTCCAATCTGCTAGATCAACTATTACTGGTTCGTTTTGCTTTTTTAGCGTGAAGGTGAGGTAGCGACTGGGGGAAACGGTGATTTTGTCGAGTTTGGTCAATATTTGTGTATCGTCCCAATCCTTAAGTTCAAGCAGATCCAGGCAGATGGTTTTCAGTATTGTTTCTGAAAGTTGTGGTGCCCGACAGGGGTTACCTTTTCCTTTGGTTGCTGTTTCACACCACCAAATTTTCCTGGATCGGCTGCCACGTTTTTTCGTGCGGCGATGGTATTTTTTGCCACACACGCTGCAAACTATGTGGGAAGTGAAGGCGTTAGTGCTTATCCCCGGGCTTGCTGCCCGTCCGTGTTTGCGGCGTTTGGCGAGCTCTATTTGGACTGCGTTAAAGGTTCGGTGGTCGATAATTGGTTCGTGAGAGTTTTCCACGATAAATCGTGGTAGTTCGCCTTGATTTGGTTTGGTGCAGTGATTAGCGATCTGGGGGCGGTAGGTTTTTTGCAGTGATGCATTACCGATGTAAACCTCGTTTTCTAGTATTGTGCGTAGTCTTTTGCCTTGGAATTTATTTGTATAGCGGGGTTTGATTCCCTCACTGTTTAGTCTGGCTGCGGTTTTTTCTGGGCTTATTCCTGCTAGGAAATCATTGAAAATCCGTCTGACGACTGCAGCTTCGTGGTCAATGATGTGTAGTTCGCCTTCTCTGTAGCGGTAGCCGTAGGGTTGGCGTGAATGTAGTTGACCGTCGGCGTATTTTTTACGGATTCCCCATTTGACGTTTTGCGATATTGACCGGGATTCTTCTTGGGCAAATGATCCTAGCAGGGTCAGTAGGAGTTCTCCGTCAGCTGTGGTGGTGTCTATGTTTTCTCGTTCGAACTTTACAGCAACACCGAGTGATTTCAGTTCACGTATAGCTTGGAGTAGGTCAACAGTGTTACGGGCGAACCGTGAGATTGATTTCGTGAGGATCACGTCGATTTGTCCCGAGCGAGCGGCGTCCATCAGATCGTTGAAGCCTTCACGTTTCTTGGTGGTGGTGCCAGTGATTCCTTCATCGATGAATACCCCCTCATATTCCCAACCTGGAGTGGATTGAATAAGACGCGAGTAATGAGATACCTGCGCAGCTATGGAGGAAAGCTGACGGTCGTGCTCGGTAGAGACACGGGCATAGGCGCCGACGCGAAGCAGCCTGGGTTTGGCTGGCTTGACCGTAATTTTCTTCAGCTGTGGCGTCGTTTTAACCATGCTATCTACTCTTGTGTTCCCTTATTGTTATTGCTTGTCACGTACTGTTTCTGGTTGTATCCATACACGCTCTAATCTTTGTGTTTATCAAGTCGAACCTTTAATAACAACGAACCCACTACCGTCTTAGATTTACCTTCTATGACACCAAGAACGCTGCGTGCTTCTGTAGGTGTTAGCGTGCCTTTATCGGTGAGGTGGTCGATAAAGGCCACTGTCCTTATGAGTGCGATCTCCGCATCAATATCCATGGCGGTCACCCACGCCCACCTTGGGTTCCAAAGCGGTGCCTAATGTAGCAAGGATGGCAGCAGTATTTACGTTTAGCGTTTCCATAGGCGGTGAATTGTTTCGCACAGTGAGCACAGGTAAAGGTGTAGAACGCTTTGCGATTGATCTGGTCTGGGTGGGTTTTCCACCATGCCCGCCGACAGGACTCACAGCAAAACCGAGATTGGCGTATTGTTAGTTCACTTCCACAAATCAGGCAGCCCACCACGTCAGCTACCCTCACCACAGTTTTGTTGGTGCTAGATGGTGTGATGTTGTTGCGTCGGCACCAGCTTTTGACGGTATTGACGTTAAGTCCAAGCTCACTAGCGATCTTTGCCAGTGGCATTCCAACTTTTCGTAGAGAACGCACTTGAGCTTTTGCTGTGTCATTGAAAACTCTCACGATATTTCTACCTCCTGAAACAAGGCCAGAAAGGATCAGAAAGTTAACCTGCACCCCTACAAACAAAGAAGGCCCCGCCACCATCTGCCGAACAGAAGATGGTGGCGGGGCCTGAAAAGAAAAATAGTTAATGGATCAGCAGCCAAGCTTTTGGTTTACTCGGGCTTGTACCTGGTTGTAAAGATTTCCCAGGCGTGCTCGGCGGGTAGCGCCGTTGCCGTATTCTCCTCGAATCACGGCGTCTGCCAAGGCATCAATATTGGGTGCGGCTGGCGTAGATCTTGCTCCTAGTTTTTCGTTAACTCTGCGTTGCACAACCTCGTAGAGGCTACCTAGGCGTGTGCGTCGCTGGTCTCCGTTGCCGTATTCGCCGCGGATAACTGCGTTGGCTAGTGCTTCAATATCTGGTTTACCGGCAGATGATGCCTGGGGTTTGTTGCCGCTCATTTGGTCGTACCAGTAGCCGGCTCTGGCCATGTAAGCGGCGTGTTGGGATCCGGCTATGGAGGCGGGGCATTCGGTTGCGGAAAAGTCGCGGTGTCCGAACACGTTTTTGCCCCAGACCGGTCGGCCGAGCTTGTAGTAGTGACACAGGGCGGCGACCAGGTGTGCCCCGTTTTCTAGGCAGTCATCGGAAATACGGTAGGGGTGCGTGGATGCGTCTGCGTGTTCGATTCCAATCGAGGTGGTGTTGGCTACCCAATTTCCCGCGTGCCAGGCAGTGTCCCGGTCCCAGACGAGTTGGCCGATGCGGCCACTGGTTTCTACTTGGTAGTGCGCGGAGGCGGGTCGGGTTTGCCATACGTTCCAGCATCCTTGTATGGAAAGGTTTCCATCGTTGTGGTGCAGGATTATTTTGTTGATGGATCGGCCTTGTCTGCCTGTGGTGAAGTGTTTGTTCATTAACAGGTTCAGGTCAGCTTCTAGAGTGTTCCAGTTCTTCATTTTGGGTTCTCCGTTTCTTTTTTTGGTTGGTTTAGCCGGTGGCCAAGATAAAAAGTGCGATCAGGTAGATAAGCGGGGTTAGTATCCATGAAAGGAATAAGGCGAAAAGGAGCCAGATCCCGGCGGTAAGTAGCGTTAAGACTGTTAGGAGTGCCAAGAATTTAAGAATTGTTTTCATGCAGGGTTTCATGGCTTTTCTATTTCGTCGGGGAGGGCGTGTTGGGGCAGATATTTGCCTGGATTTATCTGGTTTTCGTGAGGGGTTGGCGGGGAGTATTTATCTGGACTGCTCGCCTTAGCGGGTGGTGTTGAGCTGGTTTTGAAGGCGGGCTGGTTTTGACCGGTTTGCTTGATTGTGTCTAATGCTTGTTGTAGTCCGCCCGGGATCGGCAGACCCAGTAGCCCTGCGTTTTCGAGGACGGAGATGCCCTCGTTGGATAGGTAGAAGAAGATGGTGGCGGTGCGTAGCACTCCGGGGGTGCCAAGAATATGCACGTCCAATAAGTGGGCTAGGCCGATGAGGGCGAAGATTAGGATTTTGCGGGCGATACCGCGAAACCCTACCGAGCTGGATAGTTTGTGGGCGTTGATTGCGGCTAGTATTCCGGTGACGTAGTCGATGATGGTGAAGGCTACGATGGCGTAGAGCAGGGAATCGGTTCCACCGAGAAAGGCTCCTAGCCAAGCACCTATAGCGGTGATGGCGCCTTGGAATAGCGTCCAAATGGTTTTGATAGACAAAATTCTTGCTGTCCTTTCAAAATAGTTAACGGGTTAGCACAAGCCTGGGGGATTGCGGATATAGGAAATGCCTGCACAAGGCAGGCATTGAAACTTCAAACAAGGCGGTGCTATTCGGTTTGTATATATGGGCGCTTTAGGGCTTGCAGCGTGAGGCGGGTGATATCCATAGTGTTTTTTCTGGGTGCCACCAATACGGGATTGTCTGTGTTTTTTGTTTTTCCTGGCGGGGCTGGTTTTGGGTCAGAAGGGATCGGGATTATCGCTTGCTCAATCATGAGGTTTCTCCTTTGCTTATGGCTTGTTCTACTGCTTCGCTTAACGCACAGAATGCTTCTGCTTGTTGCCCGGCGAGCTCGCCGTCGTAGGTTTCTATTAGGCTTTTTACTTCTTTAAGATGGTTTTGGTAGGTCGGCCCAGATACTTCGGCCAGGGAATCGAATAGTTGTTCACGGGCGGTGAAGAATTCTTGGGCTTTTTCTGGGCATGCCAGGGTGAATGTTCCTTTAGGGTCGATGCGGGGTTTGCCGTTTTCGTTTAGGGAGGCGTATTGGGTTACCAGTTCGTATTCGTCATCGCTAAAACGCTTGGTGGCCTGTCTTACTAGTTCTAGCAGTTTGGTTCTAGCTCTAGAAGGGTCAGGTTTAAGACTCATAGCGGCTAATAGTTCTGTTAGTCCGGTTAGGTGCTTGTTAGCTATCCAAATTTTCATGACGTATTCCTTTCTTGAATACAGCCTGGTTAGGCAGTGTTGGTAGACATTGGTTGATACCCGGTGTTATGGAAGTAGGTCCAGGAGATGGTGCCATCTGCTTTGGAGGTTATGGTGCTGATCCATCCCTGGTTAAGCAGCCCGATGAGCCCGTTTACCCGGCTCATAAGGTCTGAGAGCCGGTCGAAAAGTCGGGTCATGTTATAGAACGTGCCATTGGTGACGATCATGACGTCATAGGTGTGGAATACTACTTTGGCTAGCTTTGTCGGCCCGACCCATCCTGGATGCGTGCCCCTATCGGTTAGTACACAATCTTCCAAGGTGACCGATCTGTTTTCGGTGGTATAGAACTTGTATCCATTCGTGCGCAGATCAGCCCCAAGGTGGATGCCAGCCGAGTCATAAAACCTTCCCTTTGGGTCTAGGGTCAAACACGTGAAATAGTCCCCGTTTGGAGCGTCTTGGTAGGTCCAGGCAACATAGTCACCCTCGTTAGCTAGCGAGGTGGAGATACCCTCTATTTCCTCATGATCCTTTTTATGGCCCCTGCCTAACTGTCCGATATATCGATTCCCGTACCAAAACTGCATCCCGGTACTAGCGATTTTTCCTTCCAGTTCCGAACCGTTATACCAAGAGATCTGGGTGGGGTTGATGCGAATATTACTCGTCCACCCGGCAAGACCAACCTGGATAGCATTAGCGGAAAGCTTATCCGCCGTAATGGAACCGGCAGCGATCCGGTTGGCATCAAGCAGACCAGTGGTGATCTTGCTGGCATCTATGTAAGCAATCTTCGCCGAGGTTATAGCAGCGTCGCGGATCATTACTGTTTGGATGTATCCGTTAGCAATCGTGAGCTTATCGCTAGTGATGCTCCCGGCGGCGATCCTGCTAGCTGCTAGGGTTCCGGTGGTTATTTTATCTGCGGATAGCTGAGAGATTTTAGCGTTAGTGATAGCCGCATCGGCAATCATTGCGGTACCGATTACAGCGTCATCGATTGAGGTTTGCCCACTGATGTGTACTTTTGCTGCATCGATCAAAACGGTTTCATTCGACAGATTGATTTGGGTAATAATCTCGGCTCTTTTAACTCTCAGGTTCACGTTGTCTGAAACCATCGTCAAGGAGGCGTTAATGTTTTTGGTTTCATCTGCTACCTGCACTTTGAACGCTTCTAGAGCATTTTGGGTACTGGTAGCGTCCTGGAGAGCTTTTTCGGCTTGAGCTTTTGCATTCGCTGTATCAGCATTAGTTTTTACTAGCTCGCCTTGGGTTTGTTTAAGGCTTGCTTGGACTTGCTCAACGCTAGCGTTTGCTTGCGCGATCTGGGTTTTAGCTGCTTGCAGGTTCGCCGCCAGTTCGGCCGCGTTCAAATCGGTGGCAAGACTTATCCATCCGGGCTGACCAGTATCGGTGGCCTTATAGATCCAGATTCCTACTTGCTCACCATTGTCTTTAAACCACACATCACCAAGGCGCGCGGTTGTCGGTTGGGTGGTGCCGTAGTGGTTGGTGTTTTTCCCATCCGCGCTAGCTAGCGCAATACTTGCCACCTGCTGGGCTTGGCTAGCCTCGGCGCGGGCAGTAGTGATGGTGTGGGTGATGTCAGTGAACTTCCCAGCAGCACTGCCCAGCTCAATCGAAATGTATTCACCTGCGAGTGGGTCGAAGTCATAAGCAACAACCCTGGCGGTGAGTGCCACGTTGAGGTCATCGTGGCGGACGGTTACTGTGTCGCCTAGGGTCACGGTTTCTAGGTCGCAAAAACCCTCATATTCTTTCGTCGAAGCCAGATCCACAAACGAGATCTTGTAAGCGCAATGCGGTTGATCGACATGACAACTAGAGAACTCAGCTTTCGCTAGTTCACGCAATCTCGCATGAGCCTGCGCAAGTGGCAGCTCATCCTCACGCGGTTTGTCCGTATCCTTAATGGCTTTGACCTGCCCATAGCGGATGACCTTGATACGCGGCGCAACATAATCACCTATGCGCGGAGAATCCACGTACAGTTCAGGTAGGAGCAGACCGTCATAACCAACCGGCAAAATCCGGGTAACTACGGTGGTGTAGTCCAGGCTCGATTCGTATCCGGACAGGTTTTTACGATCCCTTATAACCACGCCACGATTAGCACCTATGCGCAGCGCGTGGTGGATATGCCAGTTATCGAAAGTAAGCTCGCCGCCCCAACGCGAAATAAAACTGTTGTCGCTGTCATCTAACAGAGCCGCGCTGAGTGGGGTTCTAACTATGCGGGCAGAGGATCGATGGGAGTTATCTGAACTGCTAGCGCTAAAACCGTGCGGGCTATTGGCTGCCCCTAGCAGCTGATCTAGGGCGGCTTTAGCGGTTTTGTTTACCACATAGGTGTCAGCGATAAGGTTGGCAGAAAGGTCATAAAACACGTGATGGGCAACTACTTCGAGTATCCCGTCAAGGCTGGTGGTGACCTCGCTGATACGAAATCCTTGCCGGACGTTTATTCCTGGAACCGGGGCGGCCACGATGTTTTCTATTACCAACAGGTTCGCTGCTGGCCCATCAAAGGGGTAGGAAAATGTTAGGGAAAACTTTCCGTTTAGTTCCTGAGTGACCATCGGGTCGATAACGTGGCGATCTAGCACCGCTAACCCACTGGCAGTAAAATCCCTAGCGCTACGATCATGAATCGTAATCATGGGTTAGTCCTTTCTACAAGGTACGCCAGTTACCTTGGGCTTCGATTCTTGAAATACCTGTGCCCAGCTCGATGTGGTTAGTGCCAGGAGAAAGTTGCGGGAAGAGCCCTGAAATCCCATCGGTTCGGGTTTTACCTGCAACGTGGGTTACAAGCCGGGCAGTATCGATAGTTAATTGCCCGCTAGGAGCACAAACTATCAAAGCAGTATCGTTTATTTTCAGTTCCAACTCCCCGGTACCAAAAACAGTTATTACCGGATCGGAAGCTAAAAGACCAGGATTAATAATCGTGCCCGAACCGCTCAAAGTTAGCTGTTTAAGCCCGGTTTCCAGGTAGGTAAACGGCTGGCAACAAAGCTCGGCTTCAAACATTACCCAAGTGGACAGCGAAGGCACTGCTGGTGATATTTTGACGTGTTTAAGATACCTGAACATGCCAGGCTCACCGCTAAACCCAATCGTGTGGGCCCCAGTCAGCGCGTAGGCGGCTTTGCGGAATGCTTCCAGCCCGCCACGCACCGCTAGTTTCAAAGTTATTTCACTGTCTTGCCACCCTTTAAAGCGGGTAAGAGTGCCGGCGCGCCCTGACACCTCAATATCATCTATCCCCATGGCGGCTGCTGGGATTTCTACAGGTGCGCAAAAACGGATACCCAGGCTTTTAGAGCTAACCTTATGGTCGAGAACAAACCCGTACATTGATTTACACCCCCGCAGCTAGCAGATTGGCTCGCCGAGATAGCCGTGATAGTTGCTGATCAATTTTGGGTGCGAGTTTGCCCACCAGCGTCCCATCACTTAAAACAACCTTGATATCCAAACCCTCAAGAATCCGGGCAGCTGTAGCATCTGCTACCCCCTGAACATCAACGCTGTAAGTTTTAGTTTCCTTTTCAGTTTGCGATGTTTGGTTAACCGAGGCCGGGGTCAGATCGGTGCTTGGCAATGACAAATCCCCCCTGACCTTGATAGGTACGTTAACCCCGTTAGTTAACTCGCCCATAGCGTCCATGGTGTCTTTTGCCATGTTCGCTGCCGCATCGGCGGCCTTATGGCCTCGTGAGGTTATTGCTCCGGCAAGACCAGCAACTAGCATGTCACCAACCCACGCCATTTGCTTAGAAGGAGAATGGATACCGAAAAATCCGAGAATCCCATTCCAGATTGAAGACACCCAGTTAGCGACCCGGTTCCACAACCAACCCGCTAGTGACTGAATACCCTGCCATAACCCAGAAACCAGGGATGCCCCAGCTGAGATCATCTGCCCGACCCCGCCCATCACTGCTCGAACAATGCCGTAAATAATCCTCGGGATAGCCGAAACGACAGTGCCGATAATGGTCGGTAAAGCCCGAATGAGGCTGGTTAATAGTTGGATGCCAGCTTGTACAAGAAGAGGGATAGCCCCACCAATAGCAGACAATATGGCAGAAATGATTTGAGGCAAAGCCCCCACAATCGCGTTAATAATAGTTGGTAACGCCCCAATAAGAGCCGTCAACAGTTGCACGCCCGCGTTAATCAACTGGGGGATTGCCTGGATAATCGCGCCAAGGATAGCGCTAATAATCAACGGCAAAGCCCCGGTGATAGCGGTAATAATTTCAGGCAAGGCACCAACCAGCGCGGTTAACAGCCCGATCCCAGCTTCGATAATCTGGGGGACGGCCCCGATTAAGAAAGAAATAATCGCACCAATCAACTCCGGCAAAGCCTCAACAAGGACCGGAATAGCCGCAATCAAACCCTGGGCAAGACCAATAATTAACTGCAGGGCTGCATCCAAAATAAGTGGCAAATTATCGATGAGCCCCTGGATCATGGTCATCAGCATTTCTACCGCCGCCGGGATCAGCTCCGGTAGAGCCTGGCCGATACCAGCAACCAAGGTGGCGATAATCTGGACCGCTGCCTCCAACAGACTCGGAAGTGCCTGAATAATTGCTTCCACCAATGCCACAATCAACGTCACGGCAGTTTCCGCCAAGGAAGGCAGAACAGCGATAATGCCCTCCAACAAAGCAGTGAGGATACTCATCCCGGTATCTACCACTTGCGGGAGCTGGCTAGAAATAAACGCCAGCGCCTCCTGCAAGATTTGCCCGAAGGTATCAATCAGTGCTGGTGCCCCGCCGGTCTCGAACGCGCCGGTGAGTTCATCGACCCAACCATTAACCATCGGCATCACCGTGCCAGCCAAAGCCGTGGTCAAACCTCCAGCCAATAGACCTTTAAGGTTATCGACCCCGTCTTTTAGCGTAGCTAGTTGGCCAGAGAAGGTTTTGGACTGGGCATCCATCGCCCCATAAAACCGTCCACCCTCACTTGTGGCACTAGCAAACGCATCCGCAACCATATCCGCACTGATCGCGCCCTTAGCCATCTCTTCTTTAAGCTCACCAATACTTTTACCAGTCTTACGGGAAATCTCCTCTAAAGGGTTGAACCCCGCGTTAATCATCTGGTTCAAATCCTGACCAGTCAGCTTGCCAGTAGAGCTCATTTGAGCAAACGCCAACGTGAGGGATTCGAACTTCTGCGCATCCCCCTGGCTGATATCACCTAACTGTTTGAGGCGTACCTGGGATTCTTCAGCGCTCATGCCAAACCCCATCAACGTTTGGGTAGCCTTGGCTAGATCCTCCATCCCAAACGGAGTACGAGCCGCTTCCAACTTGAGGTTATTAACCAGTTTCTGAGCCTTGGCTTGATCACCCAGCATCGTAGTAAACGAGGTAGTGTATTGCTCCATCCGGGCGTTATAGTCCAAACCATCCTTTAAAGCCCCAACCATGCCCCGCCCAATAGAAGAAATAGCATGCCCAATAGCTTTCACCCCACCAACAACAGCTTCCGCTGCCAGACTGGCTTTAAGCACATCACCAAAAATGCGAGTCTTCGAACTGGTACCATCCATCTGCGAACCCAGCCCATCTACAGCATTTTCTAAGTGCCCAGTATCCTTAGCTGCAGTTTTCGCATCATCACCCGCACCGTCAGCCTCATCGGCAAACTTAGAAAGAGCAGAATTATTCTCTTTAAGCTCACCCTCAAGACCATTCAAAGTCGCCTGAGCGTTATTAAGCTGAATCTGCCAATTCTTCGTCCGAGAATCATTTTCCCCAAAACTAGTAGCAGAGTTATCAAGAGCACTTTTAAGGGTCTGGATCTTGGCTTTTTGCGCCTCAATCTCTTTGCCCAAAACCTGGTTACGAGAAGTCAACGCTGAAGCAGACTTATCGTTCTTATCGAACTGAGAAGCCACCAACTTCATCTCAGATCCCAAAACCCGCATCTCACGATTAATATCCGTGATCGCGCGCTTAAACTCCCGCTCACCCTCAAGACCAATCTTCAAACCAAAAGTAGAATCAGACATGGGCATACTCCAAGCACTGTACGAACTTCTTGCGAAGTTAAATAGGAGGAAACGATAATGATCGAGTCATTCATTTGGACTCTGGTAGGCGCAGCAATCGGTATCGTGGGAACGGTCATCGTTCAAAAACAATCCGACAAGAAGCATGAAGAAGCAGAACGAGGCAAAGTAGCTCAGGCCGCTTCTGAAGAGAGAGCAAAGCAACTCCGTTACTGGGACAACTTGAATTGTGACTCGGATCGGGAACCAATGGATCCTACTACCGTCTCCCTGTTTTACGACGTTAGAACTTGGGCTCGTAGCAACCAGATCGCGGTTAGTCAGGGAAGCAAGATCCCCGTTCCAGGAGTCAATTTGCCTCTTGGTATGATCTATCAGCGGATTGCTCCGGGGATGCTTCCACAAGAAGTTGAGCAATTAGCTAATGCCGTCACTGGACTTGCAGAAGAAGTGGAATCTAATGTTGCAAACGATCCAACAGATAAACATCTCGAATTTGAGTTCGGTTTTCTTGGTGACCTGGCTCAAAAGCTTGTAAAGACCCGCATTTCGCTTGCAAGCCCGGAAGCCTAAATACCTGCGGGGATGATGTCGTCGATGAACCATTGATGTAAGGGTTGGGCTCTGCCGGTTTCGATGCGCCAGCAGTCCACCAGGTCGAGTAGCTCACCAAATACAGTTAGCTCTATTTCGGTGCGGGTGAGGTTGAGGTGGGCTATGCCGATATAGGTCAGGCGGGTGAAGGCCGCCTCATCGCTGTCTAGGACTCTGCCTTGGTTTAGTCTTTTGGGGCTGGTGTCTCGGTGGTGATAGCCCGACGAGTGCCCTTCTGCAGAGCCTGGCTGATGGCGGTTCGGTAGTCGGCCAGGTCAGCTGGAACAGTCAGCAACTCCACCGCATCCTCAGTAAGCTCAGGTCTCTGATCATCGGGATGCGTGAGGTTGTGAATCTGTACTGACTGGTTTGCTAGTAGTGTGATTAGCCAGATCACCTCACCCAACGACTTGTCTACATCTTCCGATGTTTCGAGAGCTTCGCCTAGATGTTCGAGTCCGCCGTAGCGCTGCGCAATCAACCGAGTCGCACGCGTTGTCAAAACCAGCTCGTAATCCTCGCCACCTATAGTGATGGTGGCCCTACGGGACGAATCAACGGTATTGATGGCTGCGGTTTTCTTTCCCACGATTACTGTCTCCCTTTTCTTTTAGTGGTTGTTGATTCGGCTAGGCGTGGAGGCTGCGGCGGGTTCGTAGACCTGCTTGTACCAGCCAGTGATCGTCTCTGCCTTGACTCCGACTGCGCCTTCGGTGACCTCGGCCTTCCACGGATGACGACCTTGCGTGTCGGGCTTGTTACGGCGCAGGATCGTGCCCTCAATCGACGGAGTGCTGAAGGTAATGCTGTCGGCCTTGGTAGCTAGGGTCGTGGTTGGGAGGGCGAATTTGACGCGGTAGAGCCAGAAGTACTGGTATTTTCCGTTACTACGTGCCGCTCGAAAACCGATGGCTACTGGTGTACCGCCATCCTCGCTAGCGCTAATGAGCACGCCGTTGGCATCCAAGGTGGCTCCGGTGAGTGCTGCGGCGGCTTCTGCACCAAGATCATCGACACCTAGGGTGAGCGTTCCGGACTTGAATTCTTTAACGATCTCGGATGCCCCGTCGTCGGCGTAAAGGATTGCCTCGGCAACCTCCACGGAGAGTTCAGCGCTGATGGCTTTGGCGAGGGATTTCGGGGTGGCATAGGTTTCCTCACCAGTGGTGGGGTCTTCGGTGATAGTGGCGTAGTAAAGCTTGTCTAAACCAATAGTTGCCATGATGTTTCTCCTTTTGGGTATTGGTTTTCGTGACATGGGTGTCTTTAGATGTCATCGAGAGATAGAATTGGGGCATGAGAGAGAAAAAGCGATGCTTGACCTATGCGGTGTTCGGGATTTATCTGCTCTTGTTGTTGTGGATGGTGCTGTTCAAATTCGCCACCAGCGTTGACGACATACTGGGCATGCGGCATGTGCGCTACTTAAATCTGATCCCATTTACAGATTCTGCGAATCTTTACGGGTCGAACTTCTTTGATGAGATCGTGGTCAACTTCCTTATTTTCATCCCGTTTGGCTTGTACATGAGGATGTTGTTGAAACGGCGCTCATGGTTAATTCAATTGCTCCCACCGTTTTTAGCAAGCGTGGCATTCGAGGTCGTTCAGTACGTTTTCGCTATTGGGGTCAGCGATATCACCGATGTCATAATGAACACTGCTGGAGCCGCTACTGGCTTAGCAGTTTTTGCTCTGCTAGCCAGATTCTGGCCTGAAAAGAGCGAAAAAGTCATTAACGTCATCGGGTTAGTCCTGGAGATCTTGTTCATCGGATTTTTGACTTTCCTGATCATTGCAAACTCTTAAGGACAGGCTCTAAAACTCGAAACATCGATTGAATAGTGGTGGTAGCCGGTATCGTCCTCGTATCCGATATAGCGCCTGCCTGTAATAACCAGGCGAGCGCTGATTAGAGCTTTCGTGATCTGGTTTCTTAGAGATAAGTAGTTGGTTTTCGTGAACAGGCTGATTCGGGCTTCTTCTATTTCGACGCCGGGGGTGTTGTCGGCGAAGATCTCGAAAGAATCTGTTAACGGGGTGAAGACTAGATACGTGTCTGGGGCTGGGGAGGCGGTGTAGCAGCTGACTGCATAGGCGAGCCCAAGTTGTTTAGCGATGTGGCTTAGGTTTTCTAAAAGCCCGCTCATGGTTTCACCTGTTCGATTCGCGTAGCTAGGGTTTGTTTCATTGCGGTGATTGCGGCTCGCCTGGTTTGTGAACGCGTGGGGGCTAGGAAGGGTCTAGCGGGCTGGTTGGAGCGTCCGTGTTCTAGAACGTTAGCGATTAGTGCGTTAGCTCTACCATCGTCTCGGTTCTCGGCGAAACCAACTTTGACGTTATAGTCTCCGCGGCTATTGACTTTTACTGGCGCGGTTCCTAACGTTTTGGCGAGCTGACCGGTAGAGCGGGAGGGCTGTTTCGTTGAGCTGCCGATGGCGGCAGAAAGGTTAGAGCGCATACGCGGCTCCACGATATTAGCCCCGGCTTTAAGCACTTGCTCAGCGGAGTTATCAATGAGGCTGCTGGCTGAGTCGAGTGCGTCAATGAAATCGTTGGGAAGCTTGATTTGTACTCTAGCCATCAGGGTGCTCCTTCTGCTTCGGTGCGGTGAGCCAAAATCTCGACATAGCGGCCGAGGTATTCGACCGCATCAATAACGTACCTGCCACGTGCGGAGCTGATTTCCATCGCCTCGGTTATTTTTACGCCGGGTATTGCTCGAATCCGGAATAACAGGTCTGCTTTGGTGTAGGCGGCGCGGTTGACCCACGCACCACTTGCGTGCCGCACTTCCATATATGCGCGCACCGAAGCTATAACCTCGTCACCAGTAGTGGCGAACCCGGCAGCGTCTTTAGTAACTACTGGCTGTATCAAGTCGATGTGCTCGCTCATTTTGCCTAGCGTTGCCATGGGGCGCGTCCTTTCATTAGATTTTCCAGTCCCGATCCAGGCGAAGCAGGGTGTTTACTGCGTTCCACACGGCGCGGGCAGCATCGGTTTTGTCTGCCCAAAACCCGGCGGTTGCTCCATCTCTGGATTCGTAGAAATGGGTGGCGAGCATGATAATGCCTTGCCGGGTTGCCTGCGACATGGGCTGCGTTTGGTAGTAGCCCTCGGGCAGATGTTGGTAAGCGGTAGCGTAGGAGATGGCAGCCAAAACAAACGAGGTAATCAAAGAATCATCCTCGCTATGGTTGACCAGTAGATTCTGCTTGACTAAGGCCATGAGTTCGTCTGTTTTCATGGCTGCCACCTCCTAACTATTTTTATGGTTTACCCGGCGGTCTTTTGGGTAAGAACCTTGATCGCTTCGGGCAAGACGAGCTTTCCGTCTAGGCGTTGGGAGGCGAGGAACCCGATCTGCCCGGTGGTTGCAAATAGCTCGTTTAGGCGTTTGAAGGAGCGGCCTTGCCGGTCAGCAATCCAATAAAAACCGAGGTCACCGAACGCTACTGTGCGCGCCCCTGCTTTCAGCTCAGGTGCAAAAACACTGGTGTAGACGGGTCGGCCAAGGATCATGTCTGGAGTCCCAGCAGTTATCGCCGGTTGCCACAGGTACTGCCCATTACCATCTTTCAACTTCCGGACGGTTTTGACGGTTGCATCGTTCATCAGCCACACCGCCCGCGCCCGGTAGGGGGAGCGCAAACTATAGTGCAGATCGATGAGTTCATCAGCGCTAATGTCGCTGGGCTTGGCGCTGGTCACGCCAGTTTCTGCTCCGCCGGTTGGGTTGAAGATGCCGGTGGGTTTACCTTTACCATCGCCAACCAGGAAGGCTTCTTCTTCAGCAGCTCCAATACGGCGAGCAAACTCGCTCGCTAGGTATTGTTCAACGTTAAACGCTGCATCGTTGAGCAGTTCTTCGCTGATTTTCAGGAAGGTACCCAGCTTGAACGCCGACAGGGAGATTTGGGTGAAGGCTTCATCGGACTCGCTGTAGGGTTTGCCTTCATCCAGCCAGGTAGCGGTGCCATGGGTAGACACGACAGGGATCTTGCGATCCCCGCTAGTGGTCTGAATAACTTTGGCGAGGCTTCGCATGATGTTTTGGTCGGCTAAAGACTGCACTAGGGTGCGTTCGAACTCGTCAGGCACTAGGTATCCGCCCTCAGAATCCACCCCCTCGCTTAGCGCATTCCTTACTTCCATGGGGGAGGTGTTAAGCCGCATCGCATCCCAAAATGCCCGCTTGTAGGAAGTGCTAGCACGGGCAGGCTTAACCTTGCCATCCTCATCCAGGTCAGTGCCGGGTGTGGCGGTGTGGGTGCACGGGTCGCCTTGGCAAGAGTGCTTTCTAGACGTTCGGCCCGCTCACATCGAGCAATCTCGCCGCTAAGCGCCTCAATCTCAGCCTCCATTTTGGCATAGGCCGCGTCATCTTCGGCGTTTAGACAGCCAGTCTCGCTATCGCGCCGCTCATCTAGAAACTTCTTAGCCTTATTCCAGGTCTGGGCACGCCGGGTATACAAATCAGTAACAGTAGTCATAATGGAATATTTCCTCTCTTAGTTAATGGGGTTGGTTGGTTAAATGGGCGTATAAATCAACAACCCGCCGACCACAAGAGGCAGCGGGTTGCGAAGAACAATGGGAATCCGAAGATGGTGGTGAGCCAGACAGGCCATCTTCTTTTCGATGACGAGCTAATTGAGCAACGAGGCGCTGCTCATTCACCTTTCTGGAAAACACCACACCACCAGCGTTTTTCTCTGGTGGGAACGACCGCTTCTTACACGACGGTTCCTTCTCGTCGTCCTCTTCATCGGGGTCGGGGTCATCCGAGTCAAGACCATCAGGATCTTCTGGCTCATCGTCTGGTTCTTCTTCGTCTGGGGCTGGTGTCCTCTTGCTGGTGAGGAGTTCGTCGGCGAAACCCAGGTCGATAGCGGCGGTAGCGTCCATCCACGTCTCTGCGTCCATCAACTTGGACAGTTTCGCCCGCGACAGTCCAGTCTTGAGTTGGTAGGCGTTGATAATCGAGTCTTTGACCGATTCAAGCATGTCGAGGGCACGCGACAGCTCGGTTTTATCACCCATAGCGAGCGTGGCGGGATTATGGATCATGAGCATCGAAACCGGGCTCATAGCCACCGTGGACGCCGCCATAGCAATCACAGATGCCGCCGATGCCGCGATCCCGTCAATATTCACCGTGACTTTACCGGGATAATCCAGCAGCATGTTATAGATACGAGCAGCTGCCACTACGTCACCGCCAGGCGAATTCAGCCAGATAGTGACCGGACCCGAGCCAGCATTCAACTCAGACGCGAAAACAGCTGGAGTTATGTCATCATCTAACCATGATTCCTCAGCGATAACCCCGTTAATACGCAAAACCCTGTCACCCCCATCACTGTCCGGGCTGGTTTCCTCTGGGATTAGCCAGTTCCAAAAACGCTTCACATTCTCCTCCTCAATAGTTGGTTCTCTCTAGGTTCATCACCAGACTCGCCTTCTTTAGCTTGTTGTGAGTCGGCATGTTCGTTCGGCTTCGCCTCTCTACAACAACTTCCTTGGCCTCGGGTATCAAAGCCTGGGCTTTGCACCGCTCGGTCTGCGTCGCTGTAAGCCCCAGCCATAGGAAGCGGGAGCATATTCCCGTTTACCAGGTACAGATCCCCGCCATCGGCCGCCTCGATCCGGTCAAGGTTTTCTAACTCGCGGATATCGTTAGCGCTCATCCACCCGTTTTGGCGAGCTACCGCGTATCCTTCCATGCGTGATTGGTAGTCCCCGCGCAGCAGCCCTTCAACGTTGAACTTCACAAACAACTGCTGCTTTTCACGCGGGTTCAAGAGAGTTTTCGTGATGGCTTGTTCCCAGCGGATTACCCACGGGTCAAGGGTGTATTTCACGAACTCTAAAGACTGCTGTTCAATATTGGAAAACGAGGATTTTTCGAGGTCACCAATCATGTGGGGCGGGATACGAAATATTCGGGCGATCTCATTGAGCTGAAACTTCCGTGTTTCTAAAAATTGTGCCTGCTCCGGGCTTACCGATATCGGCGTGTATTTCATTCCCTCCTCAAGCACCGCAACTTTGTTGCCGTTACGAGCGCCACCGAAAGTTTGTTGCCAGGACTCACGCACCCGAGAAGGATCCTTGATCGTGCCTGGATGCTCTAACACCCCGCCAGGAGCCGCACCATTAGCAAAAAATGAAGCACCGTAATCCTCAGTGGCCTGCGCGAGCCCGATAGCGTTTTTTGCCATCGCGATCGGCGAATAACCAACCAACCCATCAAAACCCAGCCCTGGAACATGAAGCACATCGTTAGGGGTCAGACGGATCGTCTTGTACTCTCCTGCGGGTTCGTCCCAGCTGGTTTGGTATTCGTAATACAAAGCCTTGCTGTCTAGATCCCTGCCTACGCTCATCCGATTCGGTTGCAGCGGATACAGTCCGATCACTTCGCCGAGCCCGTTACGCACTACCTGAGCGAACGCATTACCCCACAACAACAAATGCGTCATGAGCGTTTCTCTAAACACGAAGCTCGTCATCTCGGGGTTAGGTTCATCATGAAGCAGGCGGTACAAACCGTGATCGACTGCTTTTTCCTTGCTGCCACCGTCCTTGTAACGGTATACGTGCAGTGGTAGCCCGGCTATCGCCTCAGCCAAGATCCGTACGCAGCTATAGACGGCAGTCATCTGCATCGCGCTACGTTCGGTCACCGGACGACCAGCAGATGTCGGCCCGAACAAGAAGCTCTAGCTGGTGGAAAGCTGGTGATTCTTGACTGGTTTCGGTCTGCCGCGAAGCCAGTTTCTAAGACCCATGGTTTTTCCCTTCTGGTCATGGAAAAATGAGTGCATGCAAAGGTGGAAAAGACGCGGCACCTGGGTACGCTTTGGTGGGCTTTTCGCAGGCTATCTTTTACTGCCTGCTCTCATGACAGCCGCCATCGGATTAGGCAATGCCTCCGATTCGGGGATGGTGGCGTTTATCTTGATGCTGTTCATAGCATTTCCTCTCGTCACTATTGCGCTAGCTGCCTGGGACGCAGTCACGGAGGGATTCACTGTTTTATGGATAGTGATGCCGATACTGTTTCTCATCGCGCCCATGTTCATCTTTTTCAACGAATCCGCACTCAGCTACGCAGCCACCTACTCGCTGATAGCAATGGTGGCTAATGGCATCGGCAGCTACTTTCACCACAAGCCTCACAACACCAACAGACCACGGCTGTCATAAACCGAACCGCCACTAGGACTATTGCCACACCTGATCGCCCGATCTAAGGTCATGATGGTGGCTACTACGCCGTCGATCTTCTCGGTGGATTTTTGTTTGTCGGGTTTGATGTTGCCTGCTGGGTCGGTGCGCACGTGAATGTTATCGACCATCCAGGCCAGCACCGGGTGCCCGCCATGGGCGAGCTTGCCCTCGAGTGCGAGTTTCATGAGTTCTTTGGATGGTGGGGACATGTCTTTGAAGCCTTGCCCGAAAGGCACCACCGTGAAACCAGCATCCTCAAGGTTTTGGCTCATTTGGATCGCGCCCCACCGGTCGAAAGCGATTTCTCGGATATTAAACCGGGTGCCAAGATCCTCAATGAACTTCTCGATATACCCGTAGTGCACCACGTTGCCCTCAGTCGTGAGTAGGTGGCCTTGCTGATGCCATAGGTCGTAGGGCACGTGATCCCTAGAAACTCTGAGTTTGAGGTTGTCTTCGGGTATCCAAAACCAGGGCGCGACCGTGTATTTGTCATCGTCATCCGTGGGTGGGAATACGAGAACGAAAGCAGTGATATCGGTGGTGGATGCCAGGTCGAGCCCGCCGTAACAAACACGACCTTCTAACTCATCCAAGTGGACTGGACCATCGTTTTTGTTCCAGGTATTCATAGGCATCCACCGCACAGACTGTTTGACCCACTGGTTCAAACGCAACTGTCTGAAGGTGTTTTCTTCAGCCGGATTCTGCCTGGCACTATTACAAGCGTCCCTAACTTTCTGGATTGGCACCGTCACGTCCAAGGATGGGTTGGCTTTATGCCACACGGCTTCATCGGTCCAATCATCATCTTGCGCTGCCCCATATATGACTGGATAAAAGGTGGGGTCGTGCTTTTTGCCCGCAAGGATGTCTTGGGCTTTTTGGTGTTGCTCGTAGCAGATGCTGTGGGTGTCGGTGCCGGCGGTTGTGATCAGGAAGTACAGCGGCTGGGTGCGAGCATCCCCACTGCCTTTGGTCATCACGTCGAAGAGCGCCCGGTTGGGTTGGGTGTGTAGCTCATCGAATACCACTCCGGAAATATTGAATCCGTGTTTGGAATAGGCCTCGGCCGATAGTACCTGGTAGAAGGAATTGGTGGGGGAGTAGATGATACGTTTTTGGCTTCTAAGGATCTTTACCCGCTTGGCTAGTGGGGGACACATTCTCACCATGTCGGCTGCCACTTCGAACACGATGGATGCTTGTTGCCGATCGGCAGCACACCCATAAACTTCAGCGCGTTCCTCGCCATCGCCGCAACACAGCAAGAGTGCGACGGCAGCAGCCAGCTCACTCTTGCCTTGCTTCTTCGGAATCTCCACATAAGCAGTCGTGAACTGGCGGTATCCATCGGCTTTGAGGGTGCCGAAAAGGTCGCGAATGATTTGTTCTTGCCAATCAATCAACTTAAAAGGTTTTCCTGACCACCGTCCTTTCGTATGCTTTAAGGCTTGGATGAACGCGACTGCAAAGTCGGCTCGGCGCTTGTCATAGCGCGAGCTTTCAGCCATGAACCGTGTCGGTTGATATTCAGCTAGCTGACGCATACGAATAAGTTACCTTCTATTGGTTAAAAAGTCAGTTGCTACCGGCGATAGCAGGTGCCCTCATGCCCGGCGGGGCTAGGCTTCGGGCAGATTAGCTAACGCCCAGGCGATCGCATGTCCAGCGTCAGCGAAAAGGTGGTCTGACTCAGCGATGAGTTCGAGTTCGCATTCTCCGCGGCTCCTCGAGTTAGGCCCGAACCCGCTGACGGGTTCTTCCATCAACCGGTAGATTTGGGCGTTATTGCCAAAGCCTTCAGTCTTGGTCCAGGTAGCAAAACTTGCTAGCGTGTAGTTCCCGTAGGCAAGAACCGTCCCGTAGGAATCGACGCGCATCTGGAGGGTTTCGCTGGTGACCTTTGTGCTGTTCATGGCTGGTGCCTTTCTGTTGTGTACCGTTTCGGTATGTATATACAGCCATAGACCCGCCTACTTATCCAGTCATTTTCCGCCTATTTTCAAGAAAACTTAGAGATGTACATCTCTAGGTCATAACGCTTCACGATGAAGGAAAACCCCACGCCAGGTGGGGTTGCCTGTCTGTTTAGTTTTAACGGGTCAGATGGTAGTTGACAACGTTTCGCGGTGTAGCATGCTCAAGTTCACGCACCATCGCTGCTGCCCGTCCGTATCCCTCGGTGACTTGTTCGATGTTGTCTAGGTTCAACGCTCCGTAGGCGGTGGTTTGCACCCGCCATTGATCGGTTTCAAAGTCTCGGTCAAGCTCCGGGGTGTAGGGGAACAGTGGGGAAGGAACAATAAAAATCGCGACCCGGCCAGGTTCAATCTCAATGCTGGTGATGGTGTATCCCAACCTGTTAGCACGTCCGATAAGGCGTTCGGTGTTTTCTTCCTCGACGCTGCAATTAGATTCTTTGGTGTTCATGGCTGGTGCCTTTCTGTTGTGTACCGTTTCGGTATGTATATACAGCCATAGACTTCGCTACTTATCCAGTCATTTTGCCGCCTATTTTGCCTAATAAATAGTGGTTTACATCTCTTGGTTAGTGTTTATTAGTGGCGGGGTTTTCCACGCAGAATTACCCGAGAGCGGTTTAAGTAGGATTTTGCGAACCTCAGCATTCTTTTTACCGCTAAGTCCGATGCGGTAAAGCAGGGAGCGCAGTTCATACTTCTCATTACTTACCTGGCTCGCACTGCGAGCGACTGTGCGGCGGATCCGTTTAGCGTATGCGACCAGATTCGTTAAGAACTCGGTGTAGGCTGTGATTTTCTCAAATTCTGGCAGCTCATCCCACCAAGGGAAACTCACGCCTTCCTCGGTGGATCTGATGCTCAACTGGCTGGTTCCCAGGCTTTTGGAGATAAGGTCTGACTTTGCATTGACAAGTTCAACCAGTCTCTCTAGATCATGTTCATCAAGGAGGGGCGGCAAAGTGATCACCAGCCCGCCGCCCGGGTCCTGCTTGCTACTCATCGCTATTTAT